>NZ_JBWJVP010000131.1:0-4276 GCF_056339915.1 Blautia sp. ZXY-1-B12
CCGCCGTCTGTATAACCCAGGGATTTCTGGGCAAGCGGGGCAAAATAAGTTCCGTTTCCAAACATACTTCCGGTACGCTGTACTCCGCAGTCCGGATTGATAAGCAGTCCGTTTGTGACAATGGACCAGAAATTCTCAGTCCTGGAACCATGGAACAGATGATCAATCCCATGACCTTCCGATAACTGTTCCTGCTGACAGAAACGGTCGAACCGTTCTTCTGTTCTCCTGTTATGGATCCTCCACGCTTTTACATACTGACTGGCATTTCCTTTCAGCATGGAAAGAACCTTATCTTGTTCCTCTTCTGTCACATCCCTCCAGTCCAGGTGGAATGCTTCCAGAACGGTAGGCCTTACGGAACAGTTGCCTAAGTCATGTGCATTTCGCACTCTGTTTACCATTACATCAAACAGCTCCTGCTCATCTGCAATGATGTCATTAAAATCCAGCTTTCGTTTGGCCAGAATCTTAGACAAATTATCAATCCTTCTTGGGATTGCTGCATACAGGGTTTTCAGTTTGTTATTAAACTCTGCTACGCTCATCTTGGAATATCCGGACGACAGTTCTTTCAGGATGGATTGTCTGAAAGCGATCATTTCATCTGAGATGTCATCCATCTTGATCCGGTAATTCTGGCTCAACACTGCCGTTGTACATTCCAGAAGGAGTGTTACAACTTCATTTACGGAGGCATTGGCAATAGGTGCATATTCATTTCCGTTAATGGAGCTGGTATTCTTTTCTATCACCTTTTGTTCCATCTTTTTCGTTTTTGTGACCATATATCCTCTGGAAACCTTAGACTGGAATATCTCGTCCCATTTTTCCATGGGATTGATAAAGCTTCTTGGTCTGTGTCGTCCGATGGTAATGCCTACCCTGGATTCGGTTCCGCGAAGGTGCCGTCGTGAAGGTTCTCCATGACATACTGCTGATTGTTTCCCCTTCCAGTTGCAGTCTCCCCTACAAAGTTAAGCTCCAGATATTCTGTGTTTGGAGGTATTAAATTTGTTGTTTTCATATAGAAATCTCCCTTCGTTTTTGCTTCAGAAAGAAGTACCAAAAACAAAAGGAAAGATGAAATTCCGTACGATCCGCAGCTTGATAGCAGAGACTTCTGTTTTGCATTAAAAAAGACACCTGCAATTAATTCCTGCAGGTGTCCAAAAACGAATGGAGTCATCAGCTCTTGCTGATGGTGTTAATATACCAGAAAAAACATGTTGGGATTTCTGGTACGAAAAAAATATCTTTGTAGAAGTCATTCTTTCTCAATGACGACTTTACATCTCTTCTTGTAGAATGCAATGCCATAAAGAGTAATATCCGGACGGCCATCGTTTCTCAGATATTCATAATATCTTCTGTCTTTAATCTGAGAGACTGCTTTTTCACATGCTTTTTCCGATCCGGATGCTTCCTTTGAATATTTCAGTTTGATTATGATACCGGAATCCGGGTTTTCCGGCTCAATAATGATATCTGCGAATCCCTCTCCGGCTTCTACATTGTATCTGACTATCCAGTCAGAATTTCCTGTCAACAGGCCGATTAAAAGAGCATGATAGGAATTCTCTTTTTCTTTCGTGTCAAAAACACTGATCGAATTGCTCAGAGTCCAATTCAGATACTGCTCTATCTCTTCTGGTTTTCCTTTTTCAATAGAATTCCAGAAATCGGTTAAACGCTCAGTATTGTGCCTGATTTTGTCATTAAACCAATCCTGAATCTGAGAACGAAAAACCTCCCTGACTTCTCTGTTTGGGATGATCAGTTTATAAGCTCCCTGTTCCGTTATCCCGGCCTGGGTCAGGTATCCGGTCGTAAACAGCACACTCCAGACATTGTCAATACTGTTATCAATCTCATCATATGTCAATTCCTGACGGACGAATTTCATAATGTGGTCGCCTGCGATCAGACGCTCTATTTCATCTCTGGTTGTCTTGTTAGCCATAGAGATAAAGCGTTTTACGAGAGCATTACCGCTGCTGTTGATCCAATAGCATTGTGGAAGTTCTCTTGGATTTTCACAAAGCAGATCCACATGGTTGATCACATCCCAAGGACAGTAGATATCGGCATCACCAAAGTGATATCCGTCATACCATTCCTTTATTTCTGACAAATGTGATTCTAAATGATAGTTCTTTAACAGTTTTTCAACTTCTGTTTCTGTGAAGCCAAACTGTTCATCGAAGCGTATATCTGTGATGGAGAGGATTTTAAAATTGTTCAGTCCGGTGAATATGCTTTCTTTTGAAACACGCAAGCATCCGGTCAGAACCGCAAATTGTAGAAACTCATTTGTTTTTAGGGCATCGCCAAATAATGAGCGAATCAGTGATACCATTTCTTTATAATAGCCGTTTTGATAGGCCTTATCGAGAGGGACGTCGTATTCATCTATCAGTATGATAACCTTTTTGTTATAATGATGAAACAACAGCTCCGATAATGTCTGCAAGGAGGATTCCAGCGTATCCTCATCCATTGAATATTTTCCATTATCCATACGGATCAGGGCAAGATATCTCTCTTTTTCATTATCTGTCAGACTGCTGCTGCCTTTCAGAAAATGAAATCTGTCTGCTTCCCGCGCAACCAAGCTGGTCAATTTTTGCTTTGCTTTATCAAAGGTCAGGCCGTCAATTCCCTTTAAAGTGAGGAATACAACAGGGAATTTTCCCAAATACTCATCACAAAGATCTTTTCTCTGCATGATACTGAGCCCATTAAACAACGACTCGTCGGCATTGATCTCAAAAAATCGTTGCAGCATACTCATATTCAACGTCTTTCCAAAACGTCGCGGCCTGGTAAAAAGATTTACCTTTCCCCAGTTATTGAGGAGTTGTTCGATCAGATCTGTTTTATCAATATAATAAAATCCGGCACAACGGATTTCCCGAAAATCCTCAATGCCGACTGGCAATTTTAGCATCATAAAATCATGTTCCTTTCCTGAACCTGATTTGATATTTTAATTGTACCATTTAAAAGAGCGGTTAGCAAGTTGAGATACAGGATATGACAACCGAAGAAAAAAGACACCTGCAATTAATTCCTGCAGGTGTCCAAAAACGAATGGGGTTATCAGCTCTTGCTGATGGTGTTAATATACCAGGAAAAAGCATATTGAGATTGTTGGTATGAGAAAACAGTTTTTTTTGTGATGAAACAAGGAGGTTAACTTTCGGAAAGACGTTCTCCGCGGATTGGATTATCACCGGAAAGTTATACAATATGTACAATCGAAAGGATTTATGGCAAAAAGGTGATTTTTTGTTACTGTTCAGAGGTTAGCTGGACATGAGAAAACCGATGGTGTAGACTAATAACAGTCAAAGCCATCGGTTTTCTTATCCAAATATTCTGGATACTCTGTCAAATATATTCGCTGGTTCTTCTAGCCGCATCAAAACAAGCATGCTCATGCATTGGCAGAGATAATCGATACTTTCGAAACTCCTAAATGTCACAGCCTGCGCCTGTTTCAGCTTATAGTTTCTTAGAAGCCTTTCAGCTTCATTATTAGTGGCAGGTATCCGGGAATCATGCAGGAACAGCAGATGGTTCTGCATATATTTCTCCATTCTCAGGAGTAAATTATACCCGTCTCTGTAATAATTGTTTGCCGGAACATTTCCGTATTCCGCCCTGGCTATTTCCAGTATCTCACGGTATCTTTTTTCGAATTCAGATACCTTTACCGGATCCGGTTCCTGAAATGGCTGGCATTCGTTTCGGAAATGGATCATCTCCTGTACCAGTGAACGCATCTCTTTGTTCCAGGTGTGGTCTGGTTCATTATCCATGCTGTCTTTCAGGTAACGCAGCACATGGGCAAGGCATTCCTGGTGATCTGCTCCATAATTATAAAAGGTAATATCATGGTCATGGACAAGGATCCCCTGATAATCCTCTGTAACAGTCCCTTTTACTCCCTCGTGTCCTTTTTTCTCACGAGCGAAGTACAATGCTTTTCCGTCTGGTGTGGCACAGACATAGATCTGACAGCTTTTTCCGTTTTCCCTGCCGCTTGTACAATCTGTATGCATAACAGGGGAAAGCAGCATGTCTGCATAGGATGCCTTGCGCTCGGGCTCTGTTTTTAAAGCAAACTCCCTGCTGAGTTTACTTATCATGCCTTTGGAAATATTCAGTTTTCCATCCGTCAGATCAGACAGGAACTTCCTGCTGAAGCGGCGCACGAAAAACGCGAAAGCGTTTCACGATAAATGCGAAAACGCCTATCTAGGTTGTTGGG
>NZ_JBWJVP010000132.1:0-19332 GCF_056339915.1 Blautia sp. ZXY-1-B12
TCTGCGACGGAAAGGCAGATACGGGATTTATTGAGAATGTACTGAAAATTAAGGGATAAGATTGTAGGTAAGGATCCTGTATACGGATTGAGGGAGTGATTTTTCAAACACGCTCTGGGAAATAAATAGAAAAGAGGTAAGGTAAATGTATACAGTAGATTTAAACAGTGATCTGGGAGAAAGTTTTGGAAACTATAAAATCGGTAATGATGATAAGGTCATTCCGCTAATCTCCTCTGCAAATGTAGCCTGCGGTTATCATGCTTCAGATCCGATAGTTATGGGAAATACGCTGGCAATGGCAAAGGAAGCGGGAATTCGTATAGGAGCACATCCGGGTTTTCCTGATCTGATGGGCTTCGGAAGAAGAAATTTGAGTGTTTCCCCTGCAGAGGCAAAAGCATATGTGCTTTATCAGCTGGGTGCACTGGATGCATTCTGCAGAGTAACCGGTGTAAAAATGCAGCATGTAAAGCCTCATGGAGCCTTATATAATATGGCTGCAGAGGACTATGCCCTTTCTACTGCGATCTGTGAGGCAATCAAAGAATTTGACAGCAGTCTGATCGTACTTGCTCTTTCCGGCGGACAGCTGGCAAAGGCTGCTCAGGATATGGGCCTGCGTACAGCTATGGAGGTTTTTGCAGACCGCGCCTATGAAGAAGATGGTACTCTGGTAAACAGACGTAAAGAAGGTGCTGTGATCACTGATGAAAATGAGGCTATTGTCAGGGTGATCCGTATGGTCAAAGAGAAAAAGATTACTGCAATTACAGGAAAAGATATTGATATTCAGGCAGATTCTGTCTGCGTTCATGGAGACGGAGCCAAGGCTCTGGCGTTTGTGGAAAAAATCAGAGAGGCTTTTGCAAAAGAAGGAATCCAGATCCGTTCTCTGGATGAGTTTGTAAAATAAAAGAAATTTAGAAACAACTATTAAAAGGACTGAAGTAAAGAGGCTGTGGCACAGATTTTCTGACTGCCACAGCCTTGTTGCTGTTTTACAGCTTGCAGCGGTCCTTCTACTGATGCTTCAGATTCAACCCCTGCTGTTTTGCAAGTGAAGTGATAATCTCAATACAGTTATCGTATCCAAGGGTTCCGGTATCCAGACACAGGTCATAATCGTGATAAGTGCCAAGCTCATGTTTTGTATAGGTTTTGAAATAGGTTTCACGCAGGTTGTCCATTTTGGTGAGATATTTCCTGGGATCTTCCTTTCCGTTTAAGCCTAATTTCTGAATATGTTCTGTGCGGAGATTCACATCTGCATGAAGGAAAATATCCAGACTGGGAATACCGGCATTTCGCAGGATAAGATTGGAACAGCGGCCGATAATAATACAATCCTGTTCTGCTGCGAACTGAAGGATCAGCTCTTTCTGAGCCTGGTAAATAGCATCATGGGAACTGAAATAACCTGCAGAGTTATTCAGAATGTTGTCCAGAAGTCTGGCGCTGCGGCTCAGATTTTCACCCTCACGATCAATATCCTCCTGGGAATATCCGCTTCTGGCAGCAGCCTGTTTTGCAAAATCCCGATCGTAATATGGGATACCAAGCCTTTCTGAAACTACTCTTGCAATACTGTGTCCCCCGGCACCAAACTCCCGGCTGATTGTGATGACAGGGTATTTTCTTTCGGACATAATAGATACCTCCATTGGGTTGTTATTTATTTTGTTATCCACGTTTTTCCTTTATTGTAACGTTTTTTGTAAGATTATTCAATAAAGATTATCATTTTTTGAAAAAATATGTTATAATTCAAAGTATTATGTACCTGAAGGAGATGGATTTATGAGAAACAAAGAGCTTTTCAGAGGCAGGAGAAAAGCTGGCAGGATTGTTGGCCTTGTTTTGACTCTTGCACTTGCAGTCAGCCTTCTGAGCGGCTGCGGACAAAGTAAAGAACGTCTGACGTTCGGTACCGGCGGTACGGCGGGAACGTATTATTCCTACGGTGGTGTACTGGCCCAGTATATTACCAATAATACAAATGTAAAGGTTACAGCAGTTTCTACAGGTGGTTCCAAAGCGAACCTGCAGTCAGTACAGGACGGAGATTTCCAGCTTGGATTTGTCCAGTCAGATGTAATGGCCTATGCATGGGAGGGCGTAAGAGCATTTGAACAGGACGGTGCAACCCATGATTTCAGGACTCTGGGCGGCCTGTATGCAGAGACTGTCCAGCTGTTTACCATGGACCCTGACATTAAGACAGTGGAAGATCTGAAGGGCAAGAGCGTATCTATCGGTGCGGCAAACTCCGGTGTATATTTCAATGCTCTGGATGTTTTAAATGCAGGCGGCATTACCCTGGATGATATCCATCCCCAGTATCTGTCTTTTGAGGACAGCAAGGAATCTTTGAAGGATGGAAAAATTGATGCTGCGTTTATTGTTGCAGGTGCACCTACAACAGCTATCACAGAGCTTGCAACTACCAATGGTGTCTATATGATCAATATTGATGGCGCGATCAGGGATTCGATCCTGAGTGACTGTCCATATTATACATCCTACCAGATTCCGGCAGGAACCTATCCGGGACAGGATGAGCCTGTAGAAACCATCACAGTCAAGGCGACGATCGTAGTATCCGAATCTCTGGATGAGGATACAGTTTATGATATGACTGCGGCAATTTTTGACCATGCAGACGATATTTCTGCTGAGAATGCCAAGGGGGCGGAACTTTCTCTGGAAAACGCTACTTCCGGTATGACCATTCCTTTCCATAAGGGTGCGGCACGTTATTATGCAGAGCATGGAATTACAGTGGATACGAAAGGGGAATAGTCAGGATGAAAGACAATAAGATAAAAAAAGCAAACACATCCCCGGAAGGGCAGGCTGGTTCTGAGAACATGAGCACAGCAGATGTAGATGCAGTAATGAAGAAATATGACCGCGAATCCAATATTCGTGTGTGGACCGGCAAATATAAGTTGGCTGTACGCGGCCTGCTGGTTGCCTTTTCTCTGTGGTGTATCTATGTTACCTTATTTGCAACCTTCCTGGAGGAAATCCGACTGACTTCTTTTCTGGGGCTCATCATTCTTATCGGATTTCTTACCTATCCGGCGAAAAAAGGAGATATCAGAGAAAACTACATGCCGATTGGCGATATTATTTT
Organism: Blautia sp. ZXY-1-B12; assembly: GCF_056339915.1. Taxonomy (NCBI): domain Bacteria; kingdom Bacillati; phylum Bacillota; class Clostridia; order Lachnospirales; family Lachnospiraceae; genus Blautia; species Blautia sp. ZXY-1-B12. The sequence continues at coordinate 3,140 of NZ_JBWJVP010000132.1, forward strand.
TATGATCGCAGGCACAGGTGCTTTTCTGTATTTTACTTTTTCTGCAAATCAGATCATCAATCAGGGTACCAGATTTGCCCCTTATCAGATTGTGATCGGTATTATCGGTATTGCTGCACTGATCGAGCTTACCAGACGATGCGTGGGCCTGCCGATCCTGTTTGTGGCAGGTTTTTTCCTGATCTATGCACTGGCTGTAGGGCTTACCAATCCGGCATTTTTGGGAAGAGTGAAATTCCTGGTGCGGAATCTTTTCTACACAAAAGAGGGTATTTTCTCCACACCTGTAAATGTATGCTCTAAATATATTGTGGTATTTATTATTTTCGGTGCGTTTCTGGAGAGAACAGGAATCTCCAACTTCTTTATTCAGCTGGCTAACTGCATTGCAGGAAAATATGCAGGTGGACCGGCAAAGGTAGCGGTTATCAGTTCTGCACTCTGCGGAATGGTATCCGGTTCCTCTGTAGGTAACACAGTAACAACCGGTTCTGTTACAATCCCGATGATGAAGGACACAGGCTACAAACCGGAATTTGCCGGAGCAGTAGAAGCTGCTTCTTCCACAGGTGGACAGATCATGCCTCCGATCATGGGAGCTGCCGCATTCCTTATGGCAGATTTTGTGGGTGTACCGTACTCCAACATTATTGTCAGGGCGATTCTGCCGGCATTGTTGTACTTTACAGGAATCTTTATTTCTGTACATCTGGAAGCAAAGAAATTAGGACTTTCCGGAATTCCGAAGGAAAAACTTCCGGTATTTAAGCTTCTGATCCGTAAAATCTATCTGTTATTACCACTGGTCATGCTGGTAATCTGGGTATCCGGAAACTATATGACCATGCAGAAGGCTGCCAGCTATGCAATCGTTCTTTCTGTTATCGTAAGTCTTTTTGACAAAGAAAACAGAATCAGTGTTACCAAATGTATTGATGCACTGGAAGCAGGAGGAAGAGGTGTTATCTCCGTAGCAGTAGCCTGCGGTGTTGCAGGCATCATTTCCGGTTCCATCACCATGACAGGACTTGCCAATGACCTGATCAACGGAATCATCAGTGTTGCAAACGGAAAACTGATCATTGCACTGCTTCTGACTATGCTGTGCTGTATCGTACTTGGTATGGGTGTACCTACCACTGCCAATTACTGTATCATGGCAGCAACCTGTGCTCCGATCCTGGTACGTATGGGAGTACCTACACTGGCAGCTCATTTCTTTGTATTTTACTTTGGTATTGTTGCAGATATCACACCGCCGGTAGCGCTGGCTGCCTACGCAGGTTCAGCCATAGCGAAGGCCAATCCGATGAAGACTGCATTTACAGCCTCCAAGCTGGCTATCGCAGTATTTATCGTACCTTATGTATTCTGCTTCAATCCGGCAATGCTGCTGATCGATACCACACCGCTTAAGGTTGTTCAGATCTTTATCACCTCACTGATCGGTGTGTTTGGATTGTCCTCCTCACTGGAAGGCTTCCTGTCAGTGAAAATGTCTGTACCGGTTCGTGTCTTAATGGCAGCAGGCGGACTGATGCTGATCGATCCGTCACTGATGACTGATGTTGTGGGAATACTTCTGATCGTGGGATGCTGCGTATGGCAGACAGCGCAGAAGAAGAAAACTGCATAGAGAAGAATAAAAAAACCGGCAAAACACCTGTCATTTGGGTGTCCTGCCGGATTTTTTTATTTAGAAATCCAGTTCTTTCAGATACCGTCCAAGTGCATCCTGCCAGGTGGGGAGTGGTGTGAAACCATTGGCTGTCAGTTTGCTCTTATCCAGGCGGCTGTTAAACGGTCTGGCTGCTTTGGAAGCGCCATACTCTGCAGTTGTGACGGAGTTGACTGTCATGTTTTCCGGGAGATATTCCGGGTGTCCCATGGCAGCGGCCTGACGGAAGATTTCTTTTGTGAAATCATACCAGCTGATATATCCGCCCTCATTGGTTGCATGATAATAACCGTATTTTTCAGTTTCGATCATATCTACCAGAAGTCTTGCCAGGTCATAGGTATAAGTAGGTGTACCGATCTGGTCATTGACTACGGAGAGAGTATCATGAGTTTTTCCGAGGTTGATCATGGTTTTAATAAAGTTCTTGCCGTTTTTTCCGAATACCCATGCAATACGGACGATAAAGAACTTATCAACTGTGCCGGATACGGCAAGTTCACCGTCCAGCTTTGTCTGTCCATAGACGTTTAATGGTTTATAATCCTTGCAGTCAGGTTCCCATGGGGTGGTTCCCTGACCATCGAATACATAGTCAGTGGACAGATACAACATCTTGATGTCAAGCTCTTTGCAGACATCGGCAATATTCTGAGTTCCGGTTACATTTACCAGACGGACCTTCGGCTGATTTTCTTCATCCTCGGCAGCATCTACAGCTGTCCATGCAGCACAGTGGATCACAGCGTCAACATTTGCTTCTTTGATGACTTTTTCTACAGAAGTCTTGTCAGTGATATCCATCTGCACATAAGGCATTGTGGTAACTGCAGTGCCGTCTGCGATTCCGCTGTAGGAAGGAGCAATGTCGCTTCCCACACCTTCATAGCCGCGTCTCGCAAGTTCGTTCATAACATCATGTCCAAGCTGACCGCCTACACCTGTTACAAAAATTCTCATAAATTATGCCTCCCCACGGTGTGCGTACATTTTTTCATAATAGTTCTGATATTCTCCGGAGATGATAGTTTCCCACCATTCCTTGTTATCCAGATACCATTTGATTGTTTTCTTGATACCGTCTGCGAATTTTGTTTCCGGTAACCAGCCAAGTTCGTTGTGAATCTTAGTCGGGTCGATTGCATAACGCATGTCATGACCTTTACGGTCTGCTACGTAGGTGATCAGGCTTTCTGGTTTGCCAAGTTCTTTGCAGATGATCTTAACGATATCAATGTTTGTCATTTCATTGTGTCCGCCGACGTTGTAAACTTCTCCAACACGTCCCTTGTGGATGATCAGGTCGATTGCGCGGCAATGATCTTCTACATAGAGCCAGTCACGAACGTTTTCGCCTGTTCCGTATACCGGAAGTGGTTTGTTATTTAATGCATTGGCGATCATTAACGGAATCAGTTTTTCCGGGAAGTGATATGGTCCGTAGTTATTGGAGCAGCGGCTGATGGTTACAGGCAGTCCGTAGGTTCTGTGGTAAGCCAGCACCAGAAGGTCTGCAGAAGCCTTGGAAGAACTGTAAGGGCTGCTTGTGTGGATCGGAGTTTCCTCTGTGAAGAACAGGTCAGGTCTGTCTAATGGAAGATCTCCGTAAACTTCATCAGTAGATACCTGATGATAACGTTTGATACCGTATTTGCGGCATGCATCCATGAGAACAGCAGTACCGATAATATTTGTGGTAAGGAAAACTTCTGGGTTTTCGATGGAGCGGTCAACGTGACTTTCTGCAGCGAAGTTTACAACCATATCAGGGTGTTCTTCCTCAAAAAGTTTGTAAACTGCTTCGCGGTCGGTGATGCTTTCTTTTACGAAACGGAAATTTGGGTTGTCCATGACAGGTGCAAGAGTGGAAAGGTTTCCTGCATAGGTCAGACAGTCCAGACAGATGATGCGGTAATCCGGGTATTTTTTTAACATGTGAAAAATAAAGTTGCTTCCGATAAATCCGGCACCGCCGGTTACGATAATGTTCATAGTGATTCTCCTTAAAAAATATATAATATGAATATCTGTAAGATTCTGTTATAGAGTCAGGCAGATAAAATTATCCGCCTTGCTGCATGGCGGGTGATATATTAAATAACTGTTTGAAAATTTGATATATCACTCACTTGACTGCGAATTCGCTTGTACAGGTCTAAAAGCTTCGGTTAGTGCAATACATCCAGATATTTACCGTCCAGAACGTCTTTTAAGTACTGACCATACTGATTTTTCTTCAGTATTTCATAAACCTTCAGCACATCTTCCTTTGTAATCCAGCCATTGAGATATGCAATCTCTTCCAGGCAACCTATTTTGCGGTGCTGGTGGCTTTCCATTGTTTTTACAAAGTTGGTGGCTTCCACAAGGCTCTCGTGTGTACCTGTATCCAGCCATGTGAATCCCTGTCCGAGAAGTTCTACGTTTAATTCGCCCTTTTCCAGATAGATGCGGTTCAGATCTGTGATCTCAAGTTCGCCTCTGGCACTTGGTTTCAGATTTTTTGCATACTCTACGACGCGATTGTCATAGAAGTATAAACCTGTGACACAGTAGTTGCTCTTCGGGTGCTCCGGTTTCTCTTCAATTGAGATAGCCTTGCCTTCATGGTCAAATTCTACAATACCGAATCTCTCCGGATCATCTACATAGTATCCGAAAACAGTTGCACCCTCGCCGGATTCTGCGTTCTTTACAGCAGCTTTCAGTCTTTTCTTCAGTCCATGTCCTGCGAAGATATTATCGCCGAGAACCATGGCAACAGTATCATCACCGATAAATTCTTCGCCGATGATAAATGCCTGAGCAAGTCCGTCCGGACTTGGCTGTACTGCATAGGTGAGATGGACACCGAACTGATGTCCGTCACCAAGAAGTTCTTCAAAACGAGGAGTATCCTGCGGAGTAGAGATGATCAGGATATCGCGGATTCCTGCGTTCATCAGTACAGACATGGGATAGTAGATCATTGGTTTATCATAGATTGGCAGAAGCTGTTTGGATGTTACCATTGTAAGCGGATAAAGGCGTGTGCCGGAACCGCCTGCTAAAATAATACCTTTCATGTGTATTCTCCTTTGTTATTTGGCAGTATGCGGTCGGAGCGATATTCTGTCAGTTATCTTTGTAAATGATAAGCAAAATATCAGGCGACTGCGGTACTAATCAACGGGTTTCTGGATTATCAGTCTGAGTTACGATATCATCCTGACTCTGGTGATTGTATTATAAAAGGTGACCTTAGGTCACCTTCAAGTACTTTTTACAAAAAAGTTAAATTTTGGTTATTTTTCACAAAGAAAAATGCCGGCATCCTTGGTAATAAAGAACCCATCCTTTGTCTTTCGCGATACAAATCCACGGAAATCTTTGTATTTGTCCAGAAGATACTGATTCTGATTTCCATGGCAGGAGAGGATATAGGAAATCAGCGGTTCTGCATCGGGGACAAGAAGAGAGTCCTTATAGCTTTCCCAGAAAATACGGGAAAAATACGGTGCCAGGATATCTGCTCCGTTTTCTCTGCCAAAACGCTCATAGAGTTTGTCTGCGGAGAGAACGATCCGGTCGTCAAAATCCCGGACCAGTCTGCTGACTTCCTGCATGTGTTTTTTTCCATAGGTACTGCAGATCAGTTTTCCGCCCGGAGTGAGCACACGTTGAATTTCGCTGCATACAGCAGAGATATCTTCACAGTAAAAAAGCACATGGTTTGCAATGACCAGATCAAAGCTTCTGTCTTCATGAGGAATTCTTGCACAGTCAAATGCCTCGAAGGAAAAACGGCTGTCTTTGCGTCCGATAGCACGTCTGGCATCACGAAGCATTCCGGATGAAAGATCAGAAAGAGTAACGGAAACTTTACCGGGGAGGCTGGAAATATTCTGTGTCCACAGAACACCGTCGCCGCATCCAAGTTCAAGGATACGCATCCCCGGATGAATCTGACACTGCTCATAAACCCATGGAAACCATCCCTGTTTATTCTGGGAATAAAGGCTGTGCAGATTAATGCGTGAGGAAATGTTGGAGGCGTTCTGGTATTGATTTTTCATGCTTTTCTCCATGCCTGTCAGGTGGATCAGGTCAAGCATCTGATTCCAGTCTATGGAATGATGGGAGCGGATCGCATCTGTGGTATCCTGGATTGCCTTTTCCACCAGCTGCATTTGTTCGATACGGTCACGTACCAGCTTTAGCTGGATGTTCAGGGAATTTTCCATAAAATGATAGTCTGAGTCGTCAATGGTCATTTCCCGTATGTCATCCAGGGAGAAACCCAGATATTTCAGAAGCAGGATCTGGGAAAGTCTTGCAAAATCCTCATCTGTATAAAAACGTGCGCCGGATTCTGTTACATAGGAGGGTTTGAGGATATTCTGTTTGTCATAATAGCGGATAGTGCGGAGTGTTACATGTGCCATCCGTGCAAATTCTCCGGAAGAGTAGTAGCCGTCTTTTTTCATTGTAAAACCTTCTTTAAGAAAAATAGTCTTGCCCGCAAATGCGGATAGAAACAGTTGTTCAGCCTGCATTTGCGTATTGCTGATATGTGTAGAGTATAACACAGCTGACCGGCAGGCTACAAGCATCAGGTATTACCGGATGGATAATATACTGTCTGAATGTACCACTATCCCGCGAGGTGTTTTGGCATCAATATGCCAAAATCCCGAGACATACAAGCCAAAATTCCATTGCCGCAGGCAATCTGGAATGAATTTTGGCTAAGTTACTGTGAACGGAGTGAACAGTAACTTTTGAATTATAAGCCAGATGGTGATTTTTGACACTTTTTGGAGGATGCTAATCCTTGTCTTTTGACAGAAATTATGGTATGTTAAATAATAACAATCAAAACTGATTTTCATACAAATCATAATCTGGCAGTTCTGCCATATTTTTTCCAAAATACAATAAATATTAAGAGAGAACAGTAATGACAATATGAAAGGTGCAGGGACAGGAGGAGCCTGATGATTAATTTATTTGATTTTACTTATTGCGGAGACTATAATCGGCAGATTCAGAATCTTGCAAGGATGGTGCCGGAGAAATGGAGCTTTTCGGATACAGATGATAACGGAATTCTGAAAGGATACCTGGAACATACATTTAAACGCCTTTATGAAGAACAGAAGGTGTGGGAGAAAAAGAATTATGCCATATTTAATACAGGACTCTTTAATTACTATTATCAGCCGATTTATGCGTATTTTATTCCCAATCTGGTCCCGGACAGGCAGCCCTGGTTTCTGGATGGCTTTTATACAGAATACTATTTGTTAAAAGAAGGAATCACCTGTCTGCCGGAAAAGGCATGCTATGTGGAAAATCCGTCAGATCTTGTGTTTGATACAAAACTTCCGGTAATTCCACAGTACGAGCATATTTTCGGGGATGAGGAAAATGCTGCCCGTCTTCCAAAGGAAGTACGTGACAGCAGCATGAAAATGCAGCTGTTTGACGGCGCGTTGAAACAGACAAAAAGAATGCTTGAGGCAGATTACAGAACGGCAATTCCACAGTATTATAATCACTCAATTCAACTGCTGCTCCCAATCTGTCTCCGCCATCCGGGAAAACCCGACCTTGCACTGGCGTGTATGAAAACTTCGGACGGAAGCAAATATCTGGGGCGTACCTGCCTGACTCTCAGAATGGCCTATCATAATGCCAGGCTCCTTGCAAGGGTGGACCGAAGCTGGCTGATGACTTCTGTATCTGCCTGAGGTTTGACATGTGTGGTTCGCTTTGATATATTATAGCAGCGAAGCGGATGATTTTATCTGTCTGACTGAAATGATGTCAGGTTAGATATTTTTACGGATTATTCTGCTGCTATAGATGAAACAACAGAAAAAGGTGGGTGAGAAATCAAATGCGAAATAAAAGTCTGGATGCTGTAAAGGCCATTGCTGCGTGCCTGGTGGTATGCATCCATGTAAGCTTTCCGGGACAGGCCGGGCAGCTTGTAAAAGTACTGGCAAGATGTGCGGTGCCGTTTTTCTTTATGGTATCCGGGTATTTCTGTTATTATCAAAATTGCAATGCCTCAAAAAGAATATTGTCTAAAATCCTGCATATCATGAAGCTTTTTGCAGTTTCAGTTGTGTTTTATTTTATCTGGGAATGTTTTATGAAAGCCTGGAATGGGGAGAGAGTATGGACATGGATAAAAGGGCTTGTGAGTACAGAGCATCTGAAGGAATTTTTCGTGTACAACAGTACTTCTCCGGTAAGAGCACATTTATGGTTTCTTCCTGCATTAATTTACTGTTATCTGCTTGCTCTCCTGATTGAAAAATGGAGAATGCGTAAGGCTGCATATTGTATGGCACCTGTATTGCTGGCAATACTTTTATGGAGAGCGGAGTTTTGTGTCTTTTTTGACAGATTTTATCACACTATGGAATACAGAAACTTTCTGTTTACAGGAATGAGCTTTTTCCTTACAGGTCAGATGATCCATGAATATCAGGATAAGATAGTATGCAAACGTCTGGAGCAATGGATGCAATGGGGATTGAAAGCAGGGATGAGTTTCGGTGTGGCACTCAGCATGATGGAATATGCTTTCCGGGGAGCAGGAGAAATTTACACAGGAAATTGTGTTGCAGTGATCTGTCTGTTTCTGTGGCTTATTTTATATGGAAGGGAAATAAATTTTCCCTCTGTACTGGTGGAAACCGGAAGAAAATATGCTTTCCTGATCTATCTTATTCATCCGGCGATGTCAGACCTTCTGAAAAAATGTTCAGAAGGTCTGGGAGTCAGCGACTGTCAGATTTATTTTTGGCTGCGTCCGGTTTTGGTATATATGCTGACAGTGGTGACAGTTTCCGGCATATCTGCGGTCTCTGCGTATGCAAGGCAAAATATTTTGCAGAATAATCATGTATAGTCAGGGTATGAAAATCCGGAATGAATTTTGGCTGCGTTACTGAGAATGGAATGAACAGTAACATAGTAACGTTATCTTCAGGAACCGCGGGAATTATAACTGTTCACATAATGGAAAATGTGATATAGTAATCAGTAAATCTTATGAACGTAACCGTCCGGTGTTTCGCAGAATGGCGGACTGCTGAACAGTTACCGAAAACCATTATGCAGAAAATACAAAGGAGAGAGAATGGCAGATAAAAATCAGGACAAGAACCAGAGTAAGAACAGAGCAGAACAGGCAGAAGAGCACGATGAAAGTGTGCTGAATCCGGAGATTAAGAATGAATCGGATTTGTCAAAGAAGGAAAGACGTCTGATTGAGAAAGAAAAATTAAAGGGAATGGGGCCAAAGAAAAAGCTGGAATATATCTGGATGTATTATAAACCGGCTATTTTCGGAGTGATCGCAGTGATTGCTCTTATATTCGGAATAAAGGATTACTATGAACAGTCCAAAATAAAAACAGTTCTGTCCATGACAGTGGTAAATTCAATGGCAAATGATACGGAAACTCCTGAGCAGAAAATCAAAGAAACACTTGGGTACAAAGATGATCCCTATAGTAAAGTAGAGATAGGCGTGAATCTTACTACGGACTCTGAAATGGCAGAATTTGATTATAATGCACAGATAGCTTATATGGCACAGATCCAGGCAGGTTCCATTGATATTATGGTTATGCCGGAGAAGCTTTATCAGACTTTGAAGAAGAATGAGCCATTTGCAGATTTGAAGGAATTGATGGGTGAGGAAGCTTTTGAGAAGTCTGGAATGCAGACAGATACTACGCACATTTCCATTACTGACAGTGAGCTTGAACAGGAATTAGGTGTAATCTACGATCCTGTATGCATTGCAGTGCCGTATTCAGCACCGAATCAGGAAAACGCAGTAAAATGGATAAAAAGTCTTGACAGCAGGAGATAAATTATGATATGTTAATCACACCAAAACTGGTGTGGATTTTTCAGTCTTGTGACAAACATGAACTCTTTTCGCCGCACGATTATCATACAGCAATGTAGAGATAATTGTGTGGCGTTTTTTGTTGCAATGAAACAGAGAAAGGAAAAAAGAATGAACAATACTTTTATGAAGAAAAAACCGATTCTGCCGCTTCTGGCATCTATGGCAATGCCTATGGTACTGTCTATGCTGGTGAATTCACTGTACAACATTGTAGACAGCTTTTTTGTGGCAAAGATCAGTGAGCAGGCGATGACAGCTCTGTCTCTGGTATTTCCTGTACAGAACTTTATTAATGCAGTTGCCATTGGTTTCGGTGTGGGAATCAATGCACAGATTTCTTTTCAGCTGGGAGCAAAAAATATTAAAAATGCGAATATAGCAGCTACCCATGGTATGCTCTTTAATATTATCCATGGAATTATTTTTACAGTAATCTGTATTCCGTTTATGCCTGTATTTCTCAGTATGTTTACAAAAGAGCAGGAAGTGATCTCATCTGGTGTGCAGTATTCAACCATTGCATTTGCATTTTCCACAGTGATCATGATCAGCCTGTCCTTCGAAAAGATTTTTCAGGCTGTGGGCAGAATGAAACTGACAATGATCAGTCTGATGATCGGTTGTATTTCCAATATTATCCTGGATCCGCTGCTGATTTTCGGAGTGGGGATTTTTCCGGAAATGGGGATCAGAGGTGCAGCACTGGCAACTGGTCTTGGCCAGGTATTTACAGTTATTGTATATCTGATCGCATATAAGAAGTGTAGTATTCCGGTGGAGATCAGCAGGAAATATCTGGAACTTAACAGGAACCTGGACGGGAAGCTGTATATGGTAGGGATTCCCGCAATCCTGAATATTGCCCTGCCGTCAGTTCTGATCTCTTTCCTGAATCAGATATTATCGGCTTTTTCCGGAAGCTATGTAGTGGTTCTGGGAATCTATTATAAGCTTCAGACTTTTTTGTATCTGCCTGCAAGCGGCATTGTCCAGGGAATGCGCCCGTTGATAGGATATAATTACGGAGCAGGAGAAATAAAGAGGGTAAAGAAACTTTTTGGGATTTCTGTGCTTCTGAATGGTATGATCATGCTGGTAGGAACGATCATCTGCTTTACAGCATCAGAGACATTGATGGGAATGTTTACTGAGAACCCGGAAACTGTAAGACTTGGCACTGCAGCATTACAGATTATCAGTATCGGGTTTATCCCATCTGCCATCTCTGTTACAGCTTCCGGTGCATTAGAAGGACTGAGCAAAGGTGCTCAGTCCCTGGTGATTTCGTTATTAAGATATATTATAGTGATCATTCCGGCAGCTTATCTGCTGTGCTATTTTGCCGGGGCAGATGCTGTGTGGAATGCGTTCTGGATCTGTGAATTTATAACAGCAGTAGTAGTAGGTATCGGGATAAAGTATTACTGGAACCGTCTGCTGCAGTAGACGATAGTGATAAAGCTGCTAAGTCAGGCTGCGCCTGCTTCAGCAGACTCAGCATCAGACTCTGCTTCTGAGGCATTTTCATCAGTAACATCTTCGGCATCGGAATTGCTTCCGCCGCTGAGAACATAAGTGATGACTTCGTCCGGAACGCCTGCATTGGACAGATTATCCATAAGTGTAGTGAGGTCGAGTGTAGCTGCGTAGGCACTCATATCATCTTCATTGGTTACGTCATAAACATCTCCAAGAGCCGTAAGGTCCGGAATTTCAACAGATTCGCCTGCACCGGAAGTAACAGTGAAGCTTCCGAGAGTGCTTCCTGCACTTTCAACGGACAGTGCAACAGAACCAGAATCTTTTGCTGAATTTAAATCTAATACAAGTGCAAAGTTCTCGAGCATGGAAAGAGAAGAATCTGTATCTTCTGAAGAATCAGCAGGGAAGGTGATAGTATAGTTACCGTTTAAGTAACCTTCTTTTGCAGATTCGGTGTCGTAGTCCTTTACTTCGATAACAGCTGCGGCTGTATCATCCTGAGAAATTTTATAGGTTCCGTTTAATTTACCGCCATCAATCTGACCGGATCCGGACAGGGAGAGTGTGCCGGAATCATCTGTTTCAATGGAGAGAAGATAGCCAAAGTCTGAGCCGTCCCTGGTCATCTGCCAGTTCAGAACAGGAGTTATTTTATCACCTTCCTGAAACTCAATTTTACGTCCTGCAATTCTGCCGGTTTCATCAACCCAGATTCTGGTGTTGAGATGAGAATCATCGGAATCACCGGTATCTGCATCTTTCAGAAAATCAAGACCGTCTTCTACAGCTTTGGTAAAGCTTTCATGCAGGTCCTCATTACTTGAGAGTTTCTCTGTCCAGGTATCGAGGATGTTCTCAATATCACTGTCTGATTTTGCTTCTTCCAGGATTGCAGTTGCAGTTTTTCACAGCGTCTTCGGCTGAAATCTGGCCTTCATATACTGTACAGTCCTGACTGATATCACCTGCTGTCAGAGTTTCCTGACTGCTTTCGCCTTCTGTTACATTGTCAAAAAGCATAGATTCGTATTTATCCAGAAGTGTTTCTACTACAGAAGCTTCTGGAGCTGCTGCTGACAGATCAGACATCATGGAAACAGTCAGGCTGAGACTGTCAGAATAAGCGGAAGCGAAATTGTCTGTCGGAATATCTGCATCTGAATCATCAGGGGTTAATTCTTCAAGATCATTTTCAATATTGGCAGCCTGTTGGTCTGCGGCTTCTTCCAGATTGGTCTTGAAATATTTATCAGAGAGTTCAGGGATGCGCATATAAATATCCTGGCTGTCCGGATCAAGATAATATTCCAGAGTACAGATTTTATTATCATTAAGAAGGACCTTCATCAGAATACCTTCTTTTCCTTCTGTAAAAGAGATATCATTGGAAAGTGTGACATTGTCCAGCCAGGAGACATCAAATGGTGCGACAAACCCCAGCAATGAGCGTCCGGAATCTTCAAATTTCAGAATCATGTCACTCTGCATTCCTGACATCAGAGACTGGCTTTCTTCTATAGATGTAGCGTAAGAAGATGCCATTTCTGTGACCTTTTTTGCCCATGCATCTTTTTCAATGGAAGCGTAACTGTCTGCTGCAAATGCTGTAGATGGAATTGCAGCAGTACCAAGAAGTGCTGCAGTACAGATAGCGGTTGTTTTTCTTAACCATTTTTTCCTTGTTTTCATAAAGGGCCTCCTTCCGTTCTGTTATGAATCTTATGTAGTGGAATTACATTTCAGGACATTCATTTTCAGATATGTCGTTTGACTGAAATAATAATCTATAGCAGTCCTTGTAAATGATTTTTCAAATACGCTCTATATTAAGATGCATTATTTTAGAGGATTGCTATATATCAATTTTACCAGATAAAGATAGAAAAAGCTATGTTTTTTCGACAATATGGAAAAAGATGTTGATTTTAGACTAAATTATTTCTATAGAAAAATAACAAAATATAGACAAAAACTATATGTGTATATAAATAATTGATATAAGAAAATTTATTGACAGATTTATGTGAAAAATATATACTACTATTCATATCAAAACACTATGAAATTAGTAAAAACAGGGAAACGATATATCACAGAAAACATACCGTTAGTCCGGAGATTATTATATTTTACAAGGGGAATATGCTCATGGAATTTCAGACTAAATTATTACACGGAAAAGCAGTAGACAATTATGCGAATGGTTCAACAGTGCCGCCTATCAGCCTGGCAAATGCTTTTGCATATGAATCTTCAGAACAGTTGGAAAAAGTATTCCAGAATCGGGCACCGGGATTTGCATATACCAGGATTGCGAATCCGACAGTAGATGCGTTTGAGCGAAGAGTAAATGAATTAGAAGGCGGGATTGGAGGTGTAGCCTGTTCCTCCGGAATGTCAGCGGTTACATTATCATTACTTAATATCCTGCAGGCAGGGGATGAGGTAATCGCAGGAAGTGCATTGTTCGGAGGTACACTGGATCTGCTTCATGATCTGGAGGCATTCGGAATCAAAGTACATTTTATACCGAGGGTAGAGAAGGCGCTGATCGAGCCGTTTCTTACAGATAAGACCAGAGCAGTGTTTGGTGAAATAGTAGGAAATCCCGCACTGAATGTAATGGATGTCCGGGAAACAGCAGATTTTCTTCATGGAAAAGGAGTACCGCTGATTGTAGACAGCACAACTTCGACTCCGTATCTGCTTAATCCGATTCAGTATGGTGCGGATGTAGTGGTGCATTCTACTTCTAAATATATAAATGGAAGTGGAGATGCCATCAGTGGAATTATCATTGACAGCGGAAACTTTTCCTGGAGTCCGGAACGTTATCCGGGAATGAAGGAATATAAGAAATACGGAAAGTTTGCTTATCTTGTGAAACTGAGGAACGGAATCTGGCGAAACATGGGCGGCTGTCTGGCTCCGATGAACGCTTATCTGAATATTATCGGAATGGAGACACTTGGTCTTCGTATGGAGCGGGTCTGTAATAACGCTTTCCGGCTTGCCCAGGCACTGGAGAAGCTGGAAGGTGTATCTGTCAACTATCCGCTACTGAAGTCCAGTCCATATCATGAACTGGCAGAAAAACAGCTTAGTGGAAAGGGTGGAGCGATTCTGACTATCCGTGCAGGTTCCAAAGAACGGGCATATAAGCTGATCAATCATCTGAAATATGTAAAGATTGCAACCAATATCGGTGATGTGAGAACTCTGGTGATTCATCCGGCGTCTACGATTTATATTCACAGTACGCCGGAAGCAATGGCAGAGGCAGGAGTGTACGACGATACAATCCGTATCAGTGTGGGTATCGAAGATATAAAAGATCTGATACAGGATTTCACAGAGGCAGTGGAGAGCCTTGGAGAAGAATAATTCATGATATACACATTATCAGGCGCTTTGGTCGGAACATGATAGTAACCGGACAGAGGCGCTGGTTTAAAAACAGAATAACTGACAGACAGTCAGAAACAAAAGAAGCCCCGGAAGTTCAGGAGTGTCCAGTTAAGTGGAACTCGATGATCTTCCGGGCTTCTTTTTGCAGCAAAATTTTTTCAGATATTGAATCTGTTTCCGAAACCGTTTCGTTATAAAAAATAGCGGTTAAAAATTAACAACTATCTGCGTGCGCGTTTTTCAATCAGTCCGAGGAGTCCGTACAGGATAATAGCGATGATGCACAGAATGATAATGGACATCAGTACCCAGGTAAGCTTAAAGGTCTGGCTGGAATAGATGATCAGGTAGCCAAGCCCTTTTCTGGCACCGATAAATTCGCCTATGATAACACCAACCAGACACAGACCAATATTAACTTTCATAACACTGAGCAGTAACGGCACAGAAGACGGAAGAATAATCTTCATAAGCTTTTCTTTCTTCCCACCGCCCAGCGTCTCAATCAGCTTCAGTTTTTCCGAGTCAGCTTCGCCAAAACCTGTATACAGATTCAAAATCGAACCAAAGATAGCAACCGACATACCGCAGACAATAATCGTCCGTTCGTTGGCACCAAGCCATACAATAAGCAAAGGTGCCAGAGCAGATTTCGGAAGGCTGTTCAGTACTACGAGATAAGGCTCTGTGATCTTCGCAAGTCTGGGACAGGTCCACAGCAGAACTGCCATCCCTGCACCCAGAACAACAACGAACAGAAAACTGACCAGTGTTTCCGTAATTGTAACAGAGAGATGGGGAAAAATAGAGCCGTCTCTGCACATACTGCAGAAGCTGTGCCAGATCATTACCGGACTGCTGAAGATAAAAGAATCGATCAGCCCGGTCCTGGCGGAGATTTCCCACAACACCAGAAAGAAAAGAAGAATAAATATCCGCAAAAAAAGAACAAGTTTCTTTTCTCTTTTCTGATGTCGGATATACTGTTGCTGATGATATGAGATTTCAGACATCATGATTTAGCTCCTTCCAGATAAGATTGAAATAAGATTTAAATTCAGGCGCATTTCTGGAAGCCATAGGAGTACGGTTCTCCAGATCAAAACAAATTGGCACAATCTTACGAATAATGGCAGGCCTTGGAGAAAGAATGATAACCCGGTCTGCCATGCTGATCGCTTCTGAAATATCATGGGTGACAAGGATCGCAGTCTTTTTTTCCTGACGCAGGATTCTGCCGATATCATCACTTACGCTGAGTCTGGTTTGAGAGTCAAGTGCAGAGAACGGTTCATCCAGCAGAAGAAGTTCCGGCTTTAATGCCAGAGTACGGATCAGTGCAGCTCTCTGGCGCATTCCTCCGGACAATTCAGACGGATGAGCAGAGCGGGATTTGTCCAAACCGTAATCTGAGAGAAGCTGATTTACATAAGCAAGTTTTTCGGCAGTGAGTTCCCTGCGGATTTCCAGTCCGAGAAGAACATTTTTATAAATTGTCCGCCACTCCAGCAGATGATCCTTTTGCAGCATATATCCGATACGGCAGTCACCGGAAGTTACCGGCGTGCCGTCCAGAAGAATCTGTCCCTGTTCCGGCCGGAGCAGACCACAGATCAGATTCAGCAGCGTGGACTTTCCACAGCCTGACGGCCCGACGATGGCGAGAAATTCACCTGGCATCAGTTGAAAGGATATATGAGAAAGGGC
>NZ_JBWJVP010000133.1:0-2789 GCF_056339915.1 Blautia sp. ZXY-1-B12
ACTGCTCATGCCGGCTGTCCCGGGTCTAAAAGCATGCAGATTCAGCGATCAGAAATACCCAAATCAGAAAAACCATCTTCAACCACAGATCAGGTATCCAATCTTCAGAACTGGCCGGTACAGATTAAGCTGGCACCTGTCAGTGCCCCATATTTTAACGGCGCAAAGCTTTTAATCGCAGCCGATTGTGCTGCTTACGCTTACGCAGGCTTTCATCAGGATTTTATCCGAAATAAGGTAACATTAATCGGCTGTCCTAAATTGGATCAGGTGGATTATAGCGAGAAACTGACTGCAATAATCCAAAATAACGATATTCAAAGTGTGACGATTGTAAGAATGGAAGTTCCATGCTGTGGCGGACTTGAGATGGCAGCCAGAAAAGCACTTCAGAATAGTAGAAAATTCATTCCCTGGCAGGTTATAACCATAGGTATTGATGGAAATATTATAGAATAAAGGAGGATACGACAATGGATAAAAAAATGTTTTGTTATCAGTGTGAACAGACAGTGGGATGCACCGGCTGCACAGGAAATGCAGGTGTCTGCGGAAAAAAGGCAGGCACTGCCAAATTACAGGATGAGCTGACAGGTGCGTTGATCGGTCTGGCAAGGGCTGTCGATAGCGCAGCAGCTATTTCCAAAAGTACCAGTCAAGTCATAATTGAAGGACTGTTTACTACCGTTACAAATGTGAGTTTTGACGATGCAGCAATCGAAAATATGATACAAAAAGTCAGAGCAGAAAAAGAAAGACTGGTTCCTGGCTGCAGTAAATGTCAGTCACCTTGCGGTAAATCAGACGAATATGACATGCAGCAGCTGTGGAATGCAGATGAAGATATCCGCTCCCTGAAGTCCCTTATTCTTTTCGGGATTCGCGGAATGGCAGCTTATGCTTATCATGCAAATGTTCTGAATTATGAAGATGCCGAAGTAAACCGTTTCTTCTGCGAAGCATTATTTAAGATTGGTTATGAAGAAAGTATGGATACACTGCTTCCTACTGTACTGAAAGTAGGGGAAATCAATCTGAAATGTATGGCACTTCTTGACAAGGCAAATACCAAAACCTATGGAACACCGGAACCGACTGCAGTTACACTTACCGTAGAAAAAGGACCATTTATTGTAGTAACCGGTCATGATCTGAAGGATCTGCAGCTTTTACTTGAACAGACAGAAGGAAAAGGAATCAACATCTATACCCACGGTGAAATGCTCCCTGCCCATGCCTATCCACTCTTAAAGAAATTCTCTCACTTAAAAGGAAATTTCGGAACTGCATGGCAGAATCAGCAGAAAGAGTTTGATCATCTTCCGGCTCCGATCCTTTACACCACCAACTGTCTGATGCCGCCAAAAAGCAGTTATGCTGACAGAGTATTTACAACAGAAGTGGTTGCTTTCCCAGGCGCTGTTCATATCGACGAGAAGAAAGATCTTCACACCGGTTATTGAAAAAGCACTGGAACTGGGTGGTTACAAAGAAGATCAGACACGCACAGGCATCAACGGCGGTACGAAAGTAACAACCGGTTTCGGGCATGCAGCTATTCTTTCCCATGCGAATACTGTAGTAGAAGCAGTAAAATCAGGCGCTATCCGCCATTTCTTCCTGGTTGCCGGCTGTGATGGTGCCAAACCAGGTCGAAACTATTATACGGAATTCGTGAAGCAGACACCTTCTGACAGTATTGTTCTCACCCTGGCATGTGGAAAATTCCGTTTCAATGATCTGGATCTGGGAGAAATCGGTGGTCTGCCAAGACTGATGGATATGGGCCAGTGTAATGATGCTTATGGTGCGATCCAGGTTGCTGTGGCACTTGCGGATGCATTTGGATGTTCTGTAAATGAGCTTCCGCTTTCCTTCGTTCTCTCCTGGTATGAACAGAAGGCAGTCTGCATCCTGCTGACACTTTTACACTTAGGTATCAAAAACATCCGTCTTGGTCCTTCTCTTCCAGCGTTCCTGTCTCCTAATATTCTAAACTATCTGGTGGAAAATTATGGTATTGCACCTATCACCACACCGGAAGAAGATATTAAAACGCTGATGAATCATTAAAATAAATTTTTCAAAAATCTTCGCAAATTAACAAAGCCGATACAGGATTCAAAAATCCCGCATCGGCTTTATTTATGGGTCTGAAGACTCGGATCTGCCGACAACAATTTTAAACATGTGCAACGATATTCTGATGGGGTTAAATGATAACGTTTTTTAAACAATCTGCAAAAATAATCAACGTTATGAAATCCACTTTCATAGGCAATTGTTTTTACTTTTTTATTCGTATTTTTCAATAACCAGGAAGCTGCCTGAAGTCGATATCCTATCAGATAATTAACCGGTGTAGTATGTAAAAACCGGTGGGAACAAATTAAGTGCAGTACTTTTACTGATTCCTATATGCGAGGAAATTTCATCCAGAGACAAATTATGATTATAGTTTTCATGTATATATTGCATGATTAACTGTACTCTTTTCTGTGCAACTTCATCAACTGTCTGTACATTTCCTTTATCAGATAACTTTACATTTTCATAAAAAGTCAGCCATAAATCCTGCATCAAAGCCAAAGTAGCAAGTTCTCTTATTTTCTCATTCCCCTGTATTTCCATTATTTTTATCATAGTTTGTATAATCTTTGTCTGCCATAGTTCTCTCATCAGTCTGAAAACGCTGGAAATATATATTCGATGAAATGATTGGCAAGATATATTTCTTATAGATCAGGCTGTTCTCCGGTGCAATAAATTCCGGCATACATAACAAGTTA
>NZ_JBWJVP010000134.1:0-2380 GCF_056339915.1 Blautia sp. ZXY-1-B12
TCTTGCAGTGGAATTGCAGTCAGTTTTTTTGTAATAAAGAATTATTATGACAATATTCCAAGGGAACTTGAAGAGGCCGCCAGAATCGATGGCTGTGGTTATGTACAGACATGGATAAAGGTGATTTTTCCCATTGCGCGTCCGGGAATTATGACCGCTGCTGTGCTTGCGTTTTTGAATAATTGGAACGAGTATTACTGGGCATCTCTTGTGTTGATCACAAGAGAAAAACTGACAGTTCCTGCGTTATTGTCTACTTTTACAACTGCATTCAACACCAATTACAATGGACTGTTTTCTGCCATGGTGATTATTATTTTGCCACCTGTACTTCTGTATTGTATTTTCAGTAGATTTTTCATTGAGGCACTTTCCGGCGGAGCAGTAAAAGGATGATAGGAGAACAGAGATATGAATGAAGAAATAAGACAGCGTACCAGATGGTTTATGGAGGCAAGATTTGGCATGTTTATCCACTGGGGATTGTATTCTATCCCGGCATGTGGTGAGTGGATGATGT
Source organism: Blautia sp. ZXY-1-B12 (assembly GCF_056339915.1). Classification (NCBI taxonomy): domain Bacteria; kingdom Bacillati; phylum Bacillota; class Clostridia; order Lachnospirales; family Lachnospiraceae; genus Blautia; species Blautia sp. ZXY-1-B12. Next base: position 521 of record NZ_JBWJVP010000134.1, read on the forward strand.
CAGAAAAAGAGATGACAACAGATGAGTACCACAAATATTTTGAGCAGTTTAATCCTGTTGATTATGATCCAAAGAAATGGGTTCACTTGGCGAAAAAGGCGGGAATGAAGTATGCAGTTCTTACTGCAAAGCATCATGACGGTTTCTGTCTGTTTGATTCCAAACTGACAGATTACAAGGCAACAAACACAAAGGCGGGAAGAGACTTGGTGAAAGAATTTGTGGAGGCTTGTCGCGAAGAAGGATTAAAGGTTGGCTTGTATTTTTCCATTATTGACTGGCATCATCCTGACTTTCCGAAATACGGAGACAGACAACATCCTATGAGAAACAATCCGGCATATCAGGATGAAAAGGTTGATTTTGACAGGTATCTTGCGTACATGCATGGACAGGTAAAGGAACTCGTAACAGGATATGGCAAGCTGGATCTCCTGTGGTTTGACTTTTCCTATGATGATATGACAGGAGAAAAATGGAAGGCTACAGAATTGATTAAAATGGTTCGAAGCTATCAGCCGGATGTGATTATCGACAATCGTCTGGAAGGAGCGGGGGATAACCATGGCAGCATTACAACTGATGAACCGTTGATTTATAGTGGAGATTTTGCCAGTCCGGAGCAGATTATTCCGCCAAATGGTGTGTGCGATAATAAAGGGGAGACTATTCCATGGGAACTTTGTGCGACAATGAATAACCACTGGGGATACTGCAATTTTGATCATCAATACAAGACACCTCAAATGCTTGTGCGCAAGCTGGTGGAGTGCGTTAGCAAGGGCGGAAATATGATACTAAATGTAGGACCGGATGCCCGGGGGAATATTCCGGAGGAAAGTGTACAAATTCTTACAGAAGTAGGAAAATGGATGGAAAAAAATGGAGAAAGCATTTATGCCTGTGGAATTTCAAAGTTCGAGAAGCCGGAATGGGGAAGATACACACAAAAAGGAAATACGATTTATGCTCATGTTTATGAGACTCCACTAGGGGCGTTGCCTTTGTATGGAATCGGACCGGATAAATTAGAATCTGTTACATATCTTGCCGACGGAAGTGAGGTTAATAGGGGAGAGGCCTGGAATACAGTGCTGTACCCGGATGTGGCGTTTGTGTCATTTGGAGAAAATCCTGTATTTACTTATTCTCTGCCGGATGAAAAGGATACTGTTTTGAAAATTCGTTTACGACAGGGGTGAAACTGAAAATGAAAAAAGTAACTGGTATTTTAATTGGAGCAGGTCTCAGGGGAGGCTATGTATATTCTCAGTATGCAATAGATCATCCAGATGAATTCCAGGTGGTAGCAGTCGCAGAGCCAGATAAAGAGCGTAGAGAAATGTTTGCGGCCAGACATCACATTCCACCAGAATTATGTTTTGAAAGTTATGAGAAGATGCTGGGTAAAGAGAAAATGGCAGACTGTGCAATGGTTTGCACACAGGACAAAATGCATTATGAACCTGTTGCAATAGCAATGGAAAAAGGTTACCACGTACTCTGTGAAAAACCGATGTCTCCGAAGAAAGAAGAAATTATTAATATGGGAAAGATGGCGAAGAAATATAATAGGATTCTGTCTGTGTGTCATGTACTTCGATATTCACCATTTTTCTCAAAGATAAAGGATTTACTGGAATCGGACAGAATTGGCAGACTAATGACTATTCAACATATAGAAGAGGTTGGCTACTGGCATCATGCTCATAGTTTTGTAAGAGGTAACTGGCGGAATGCAGAAGAGACCAGTCCTATGATTTTGCAGAAATGTTGTCATGATATGGATATTATGCTATGGCTGGCAGACAGCAGATGTGAAAGTATCAGTTCTTTTGGTGAATTGTCTTATTTCAAGGA
>NZ_JBWJVP010000135.1:0-3150 GCF_056339915.1 Blautia sp. ZXY-1-B12
CAGAATATAAAGTTTACAGTTATGGTCACAAATTCGAGGATGACCAGCTTTCTGAAATCATTGCAAAGATGAAAGAAGCTGATACGATCGTGATCGGATTTCCATTATACTGGCAATATCTGCGGTGCTGTCCGCAATGTACTTGACCGTTTCTATGGGTTGGTACAGCAGAATGAACTTTCAGGCAAAAAAATGTATTTTCTGTTTCAGGGCGCAGCTCCTGAAAAATGGATGATGGAAGCAGGAGAATATACGATGAGACGTTTTGCAGGACTTTATGGAATGACATACATAGGAATGGCAACAGACAGATCAGAAGCACAGAAAATGTCTGCAACACTGTAAGGAGAACTTATCTGAATGAAAGCAAACAGGATAGCAATGCTTGGTCTTGCAGTTCTGCTTGGAAGCACAGTATATGGAAACGTCAGTGTCATAAAGGCAGAAAATGATCAGCTGGAAGAAGGGCTTGATGCCATTGAGGATGCGATAGGCAAGGGTAAAGATTCTGACAGTGAAAATAATTCTCAAAGTGCATCAGAAGAAGAAACAGATATGCAGGAAGGAACTTCTGACAATACAATCGGAACTCCGGACGATTTCCCGGCAGCTTATGACTTTGGCAGTGGAAAGATCAGTGATTTTTCCAGAGACTATATGCTGAAAAAAATGCTGGAACCAGAACAGAATGATACGGTTTTGAATACAGATGCAGATCCGGACAATATCCAGGTTCTCTATTTATGGGAAGAGGGAAATATCCCTGCGAAAACAAAGTTTACAAAAGACATGACGGGTTATTTTGATGACTGGGATTTCCGTCCTTATGTGACAGCAATTCCTGTCAGGAAAGGCGTAACGCCAAAAGGAGCTGTTGTACTGATGGCGGGAGGAGCTTATCAGTTCCGTGGTAATTATACAGATTCCCTGCCAACTGCAGCTGCTCTCCGTGAATATGGTTTCCAGACATTTATTGTAGACTACCGGCTTTCTCCTTATACTCAGGAAGAGGGTGCGCTTGATGTTGCCAGAGCCGTCCGGTTTATCCGAAAAAATGCAGATGTATATGGAATTGACCCAGATGATATTGCAGTCATGGGATTTTCTGCCGGAGGAATTCAGGCAGGTGAGTTTCTTATGCATTACGATGAGGATGTAAACGGAACAGCATTGGATTCTTCCTATGTCCCGGATGAATTAGACCAGATTCCGGCTCATGCTTCTGCAGACGGTATGATCTATTCTTTCTATGGAAGATTGAGTGTGGGAAACATGGATCCTGACTGGCTTTCAGAAGGAGATCTTCCGCCAATGTTCTATGTATATGGTACAGAAGATCCATTTTATGATCAGTTTGAGGAACAGTATGATGTGCTCAAAAATATGGGCATCCAGACCAGCCGGATTGTCCTGAGTGGGTGGCCCCATGGTTTCGGCTCCGATGGAGGATGGGTAAAACAGTATGCGGAATGGCTGGAAGAGATTTTCAAACAGGAGTGATGAGAAACAGACATGAATAAAAAGAAATTAAAAAGACTGCTGATCATAATCTTGATCCTCATAATCATTCTTATCGGTGGAGGCGGATATTTATTTATGGGCAGTAAAGTTACCGATGCCAGTGATAATGTGACTGCAGGAGCAGATGGAACTAAATCTCTGATTGTATATTTTTCAAGGATGGGTGAAATACCAGGGGAACCGGATGCAGTTTCATCAGCAACGGTAAGTTCCAACTCTGAGATATCCGGCAGTGATACTGAAGCCGCAGCACAGATGATCCGGCAGATCACCGGAGCAGATATGTATCAGATAAAGACAAATCGATATTATCGAAAATCATTTATGGGTACAGCAGCAAGGGCGTGGATTGAGAACACTTTGAATATGCGTCCTGCACTGGCCGCAAAACCGGAAAATCTGGATCAGTATGACACGATTTATGTGGGTTACCCAATCTGGTGGTTTAATGCACCTATGGCGATTGGATCTTTTCTGGAAAGTTATGATCTTTCAGGAAAAACCATAGTACCATTCTGTACCAGTCAGGATAATGGAATTGATGTAAGCATGGATTATATAAGAAAGAATGCTAAAAATGCAGAAGTTCTGGAAGGACATCGGATTCACAATTCTGACTCTGCGGAAATAAAAACATGGTTAAAAGAAATTGGAACTATATCATAAAAAGCACAATATATTAGGGAGCCGGCAGAAAGGCTCCCTTTTGTTGTCTGATGAGTTTTAACCAAAAGGTTTAGACTGCAAAACAAAGCGAATCTTCTTATCGAAAATAACCTGAGTTACAATATAGCTGTAAAAAGATAAGAAAAAATAAAAAAAGGAGATGCCAGAATGAATTCAAAAAAACGACTTTTCCTGCTGATGATCGGTGCAACAGTAACAAGTCTGATGGGCGGAACTGTCAGCACATATGCTGCTGATAATACAGAAACAACAGAACCTCTCACAATTGCAGAACAGGGCATTTTTTCAGCGGGAGGAATTACTATTACTTCAGATGGTACCTTTAATCCGGAAGATCAGTGGGAAGAGACCGGTGCCGGTCAGACATCTCATGTAGATCATGCAAATGTTTTATACCAGATTCCGGAAGAAGAAACCAGTTTGCCAATGGTATTCCTGCATGGATATGGACAGTCACGTATGTGCTGGATGACAACTCCGGACGGAAGAGAAGGATGGGCAGAAATGTTTCTCAGAGATGGACATAGTGTCTATCTTGTAGATGAACCAAGACGAGGAGAAGCAGGACAGACATCTGTAAGCGGTACGATCAGTACAAAAACTCTGGATCAGCGCTGGTATACACAGTTTCGTATCGGACGCTGGGAAGATGGAAAATCAGTACCAAACGAAGGTTCCCAGTTCCCTAATGATGATAATTCTGTAGATCAGTTTTTCCGTCAGATGACTCCGGATACAGGAATGACTTCTGATATGGGTGGAGATTTTGATAATGATGTAGTTGCCCAGGCACTGGCCGCTACAGTAGATGAAGTATATGAAAGATCAGGAAAAGACTCTATCCTTGTAACTCATTCACAGGGTGGCGGTCCAGGCTGGACAGCTGCTAAATATACCGATCATATTGCAGCGATTGTAGCAATCGAACCAGGCGGAGCACCA
>NZ_JBWJVP010000136.1:0-3506 GCF_056339915.1 Blautia sp. ZXY-1-B12
CCCTACGCCTTGAAAGTACAATCCTTCATAGCCTGGAAGTGTAAAGAATAAAAGCATATGGCTTACTTCCATCATAACTATCCGGGATATAGACATTATAATGAATATCTCCCTCTTCACTTGAATGCAGGACATTATCCAACAGAAAACCTTTGGTACTGCATCTGTACCTTCTGTAACTTTATCTGAATCGGGTGCTTCGTTGTCTGGCTCCTGTTTGATCATCCTGGATTACACTGCTGTCTGCCTGTACAAACCATGAATTTGCAGTGATTCCAAGTATTGCAGATAACAGAACTGCTGCCATTTGTTTTTTATTTTTCATAGTGTGATCATCTCCTGTCGGTTATATGTAAACACCCGAACATCTTTCTCAGACATTCGGGTGGAATATTATTTTTTGACTTTTGAACCACCAAATACCTGAGACATCGGAATATGTTCAAGCATATCATCAATTTCTGTGACTTCTTCTACTGACAGATGAATGGATTCTGCCAGAATATTTTCTGTCAGACGTTTCAGATTTCTTGTTCCCGGAATTGGTACAAGAAACGGATTTTTTGCCAGCATCCACGCCAGAGAAATCTGAGCCGGAGTAGCATTTTTTTCTGCTGCTATAATTTTCAGCCATTCTATAAGCTTCTGATTTTCTACAATTCCTGCGGAAGAAAACTGCGGCATAATGCTTCTGTAATCTGTACTCTTTTCAAAAGTAGAATACTCATCATATCTGCAGGTCAGAAAACCATTTGCCAATGGAGAAAAAGCCACGAAACCAATCTGTAGTTCTTTCAGTACCGGAAACAATGATTCGTAATTTCTGTACATCATAGAATAACGATTCTGTACCGCTGTAAGCGGGCAGACTTTGTGCGCTCTTCGAATGATTTCCTCTGTAGCTTCTGAAATTCCCCAGTGTGTAATCTTTCCCTGATCGATCAGTTCTTTCATTACACCTGCTGTTTCTTCGATAGGAATTGTTGGATCCACACGATGGATATAATAGAGATCCAGATGATTCATCTGAAGTCTCTGTAAAGAATCTTCTACGGATTTTTTTAGCACTTCCGGTCGGCTGTCTGGAACCAGATTTTTGTTTACAACTGTTGAATTTTCGTCAAAATGCAAACCACCTTTAGTAGCAATTTTAATCTGATTTCGATACGGTTTCAGGATTTCTCCCAAAAGTGTTTCATTATGATGCGGATACTCGGCAGTACCATACACTTCTGCGGTGTCAAACATTGTATATCCTAAATCGACAGCTTTTGCAAGAAGATTCTTCGCTTCGGTTTTATCTGATGGTCTTCCATAAGCATGACTCATCCCCATACAGCCAAGCCCGATGGAAGATACCTCTAAATCCCTTCCTAAAATTCTTTTACTCATGTCTGTTCCCCTTAAAATTATTTATTTGCGAAACTTCTTACTGTTCTGACCTCTATTTCTCTGATAGATCAAGACTTTTTGCCCAGTCTGTTACATCCTGTACACTGTCAGCTACCTTGTCTCTGGAAATACTCAAGCCCTCATCACTGATGTTGGCATCTGGCTGAAGTTCTTTTATTTCTTCAATTGTGTTGGAGAATCCGCTTCCTCCGTGTGAATTAAAAGGAATAATTGTTTTTCCTGAAAAATCATATTCTTCAAGAAAAGTGAAAAGTGGCTGCGGCCAGATATGAATGCTTTTTTCTTCATACCAGTGACTGTTTATATTCCAAATTTCATTTACATCATATAAAAAATGAAATGCCACCATATTTACAATCGCCAATCCACGAATTCCATCGATCAGCAGATATCTCTTTTGCTCTTTCATATATTTTATTTATCTGCGGTTAAGTGGTTCTGAAAGTGTTTGCTGTCAAATGTGTTGTCTCGTTTTAGTTTTCTACAGAAGAAATTCCAAGATCACTGATCCAGTCTTTCACTTCGTCTTCAGAAATTCCTCTGTCTAATCTCTTGCCTTCCAACCAGTTTCCGGTTCCGGCCATCTCTTCGAGGAGATTTCCACTGTCACCGATGCCGGAAGAAGCTGCTGTACAGAATGGGATTACCGCTTTCCCTGTAAAGTCATTTGCTTCTACAAATCCGTCTACCGGCCATGCTGCGATTCCCCACCAGATTGGATAACCAATGAATACAGTGTCATAAGAATCCCAGTTATCTACAGATGTGGATACCAGATCTACATCTCTTAAACTTTCATCATCATGTTCTCTGGATACACGACTATCATCATTTGTCCAGTCCAGCTCATCATCTGTATAAGGTTCCACCGGCTGGATTTCGAATAAATCACCGCCTGTTGCATCTGCGATTGTCTGTGCAACTCCTTCAGTAGTTCCTGTTGCAGAATAATATACAACCAGAGTTTTTCCGGTAGCTTCCGTATCATCTGCAACAGCTGTTTCAGAGGAATCATCGGTTTCTGTTGGTGTAGGTGTTTCTGTGTTTTCAGATGTATCCGTACTTTCAGTTGTTTCTGTATTTTCAGAATCCTCCGTTGCATCTGCTGTTTCACTTGCAGAAGAACTGCTAGCCTCATTCTGAGAAGAACTTTCTGTGTTATCTGTCTGACTCCTGGAACTGCTGCCGCATCCTGCAAGCATACTTGCTGCTACAATACCTGTAAGAATAACTGAAATTATTTTTTTTGCTTTCATTTTTGTCCTCTCCTTTACTTATGCTTCTACATTTTCTTGTATCCAGTTTTCAATATGTTCCTGGATCACATCATTATTCAGATCCTGGAACATAAAATGATCATTTCCTGTAATGCCCTCTTTCGGAAGATCGACTACAGTACAGTTTCCGCCTGCTTTTGTATAGGCATCTGCAAAATCGTAACATGCCTGGCGCATTCCCTGCCACATACCTGTTGCCTGGATTGCAGTATCACCATTATCAATATAATCCCCAAAATACATAGTAATTGGTATTTTCTTTTCGAGGACTGTCTGGTAATCTTCTGAATCTGATGATGGTGCTCCGCCTGGTTCGATTGCTACAATCGCTGCAATATGATCGGTATATTTAGCAGCTGTCCAGCCTGGACCGCCACCCTGTGAATGAGTTACAAGGATAGAGTCTTTTCCTGATCTTTCATATACTTCATCTACTGTAGCGGCCAGTGCCTGGGCAACTACATCATTATCAAAATCTCCACCCATATCAGAAGTCATTCCTGTATCCGGAGTCATCTGACGGAAAAACTGATCTACAGAATTATCATCATTAGGGAACTGGGAACCTTCGTTTTGGTACTGATTTTCCATCTTCCCAGCGTCCGATACGAAACTGTGTATACCAGCGCTGATCCAGAGTTTTTGTACTGATCGTACCGCTTACAGATGTCTGTCCTGCTTCTCCTCGTCTTGGTTCATCTACAAGATAGACACTATGTCCATCTCTGAGAAACATTTCTGCCCATCCTTCTCTTCCGTCCGGAGTTGTCATCCAGCACATACGTGACTGTCCATATCCATGCAGGAATACCATTG
>NZ_JBWJVP010000137.1:0-3876 GCF_056339915.1 Blautia sp. ZXY-1-B12
ATGGAGAAGCATTTTGTGCCCGTATGAACTGGCTGTGAGAGAGCTGGAAGTGAAATTCAATCACATTATTGATGAATGTAAAGAGAATGATGTTTACTGCCCGATTGAGCAGGTGGAGGGCAGGGTTAAGAGCGTGAGCAGTATTCTTGAGAAAATGCAGCGCAAGCATATTCCTATGGAGAGAATGGAAGAAGAACTGGAGGATATTGCCGGTGTTCGTATTATCTGCCAGTTTGAGGAGGATATAGAGACGGTTCGCTTCCCTGATCCAGAAGAGAAGCGATATGGTTATAAAGAGTGAGAAGAATTATCTGAAGCATATTAAACAGAGTGGTTACAGAAGTTATCATCTTGATTATTTATTATACAGTGGATACGATCAAAGGGCCAAAGAAGCTGCAGGCGGAGATACAGATCCGTACAATGGCTATGAACTTCTGGGCGACGATTGAGCATTCCCTGCAATATAAATATAAAGGGGATATGCCAGAGCATGTGGCAGAACGTCTGAGCAAGGCAGCAGATGCCATTAATGCTCTTGACCATGAGATGTCTTCTGTGCGGAATGAGATTATGGATGCACAGAATTCGTCACAGATGCAGTCTAATCTGGTGAAGGATATTCTGATCAACATTGAAAATCTGTACAAGATTGCAAATAAGCGGGAAATTATGAAGATTCAGGATGAGTTCCTGAGAGTATTTAAAACAAAAGATCTTCAGCAGCTGAAGCGGTTCCACAGACAGCTTGATATTATATCCGAAGGATACCGGGCACAGGCAGTGTATCATCATGTCTGATTATTATCCGGAAATGATAATTTGAAAGGTTTGCTGCAGATGTAGAACTGTGTGGCGGATGATCGTATCCGCATGACTATAATACATACGAGGAAAATATAAATGCAGGATTTTTTACCGGTAACAAAGAAAGAAATGAAACAGAGAGGGTGGGAGCAGGTAGATTTTGCCTATATTACAGGTGATGCCTACGTGGACCATCCTTCCCTTGGTACTGCGATCATCAGCAGACTGTTGGAGAGTCGTGGGTATAAAGTGGGAATCATTCCTCAGCCTGACTGGAGAAAGAAGGAGAGTATTCAGGTATTTGGAGAGCCTCGACTGGGATTTCTGGTGTCTGCGGGAAATATGGACTCTATGGTAAATCACTATACAGTCTCTAAAAAGCACAGGCAGAAAGATTCCTATTCACCGGGAGGCCAGATGGGACTTCGTCCTGACCGCGCGGTGATCGTGTACAGCAATCTGATCCGTCAGACTTATAAAAAGACACCCATTATCCTGGGTGGGATTGAAGCCAGCCTGAGACGACTGGCACATTATGATTATTGGGAGAATAAAGTAAAACACAGTGTACTCCTTGATTCCGGGGCAGATATGATTTCCTATGGAATGGGTGAGCATTCGATCATAGAGATTGCAGATGCGCTGGCGAGTGGACTGCCGGTAGAGGAACTTACCTATATTGCAGGAACTGTATTTAAGTGCAGGGATTTGTCGAGAGTTTATGATCCGATTATTCTTCCTTCTTATGAGGAAGTAAAAGTAAATAAGAAGGTTTATGCAGACAGCTTTGCCATTCAGTATCAGAATACAGATCCATTCAGCGCCAGACCAATGGCAGAATCTTATGGGACAAAGGGATATATTATACAGAATCCTCCTGCTCTGCCCCTGACGCAGGAGGAAATGGATGATGTATATGCCCTGCCTTATACGGAGAAAGTTCATCCCATGTATGAGAAGCTGGGCGGAATTCCGGCACTGGAAGAAATCAAGTTCAGCCTGACAAGCAACAGAGGGTGCTTTGGCGGCTGTAATTTCTGCGCCCTGACTTTTCATCAGGGAAGAATTCTTCAGACCAGAAGTCATGAGTCCCTGATCGAAGAAGCTACCAGAATGACAAATGATCCTGAGTTCAAGGGTTATATTCACGATGTGGGTGGTCCCACAGCAGATTTCAGACAACCATCTTGTCAGAAACAGCTCACGAAAGGGGTCTGCAAGAATAAGCAGTGCCTGTTTCCCACGCCATGCAAAAACCTGACTGTAGATCATTCGGATTACGTTTCTCTGCTTCGGAAGCTGCGGAAGATCCCGGGAGTGAAGAAGGTATTCATCCGCTCCGGTGTACGCTTTGATTATGTGGTGGCAGACAGGGACAAGACTTTTTTGCGTGAACTGGTGGAACATCACGTAAGCGGGCAGCTGCGTGTGGCACCGGAACATGTGTCTGATCAGGTTCTGAAGTATATGGGAAAACCAAGTCACAGCGTTTATCAGCAGTTTCTTAAGGAATATGATGCGGCAAACAGGCAAACAGGAAAGCAGCAGTATGCTGTCCCGTATTTCATGGCCTCCCATCCGGGATGTACCATGAAAGAGGCAGTAAAACTTGCGGAATATGTCCGGGATCTTGGCTTTACCCCGGAACAGGTACAGGATTTCTATCCAACCCCGTCTACTCTTTCTACCTGTATGTACTATACGGGAACTCTCATCCTCTTACAGGTGAGAAGGTATATGTGCCGAAGAACCCCCATGAAAAAGCAATACAGAGAGCTTTGATGCAGTACAAGAATCCTGCAAACAGAGAACTGGTGCTGGAAGGCCTCAAAAATGACCTGGAAGAATGGACCTGGTAGGTTACGGTCCTAAATGTTTGATCCGGCCGCTTCGAGAGAATCATGGAGGCCAACAGCATACTCAGGGCAGTAGTCGGAATGCGAAAAACAGCAGAAATAGCAAAAATAACAAAAACAGTTCAGCATCTGCAAAGAAGAACACTATCAGAAATATACATAAGAAAAATTCCGGAGGAGGACGTAAGTGACAGAAAAGAAAAACAGAAATAAAAAACAAAGTAAAGCGAAAACATCTTCAAGAGTATCGAAAGGGAATTTCGGATATTTCAGAAGTGAAAAGAAGACGCCGCCTGATCATCACTGCAATTCTTTTTGCAGTACCCTTATTCATCTTTTTTACATCCTGGTTCTATTTTAAGACAAGAATGACTGTCTGGACAGTTGTAACTGTAGTTGGCTGTCTTCCGGCATGTAAATCCATGGTGAATCTGATCATGATTTTGAAATGCAGACCAATGGATGCCGGATTATCAGAAAATCCATGAGCATCAGGGCAGTCTGGATATGGCATATGAACTTTACATGACTTTTTATGAAAAAAGTGCCTATATTGATGCAGCAGCAGTATGTGGAAATACAGTAGTGGCTTACAGCAGTGATCCGAAAATCGATGCATCTTTCATGGAAATCAATTCCCAGAAGATCATCCGTAAAAACGGTTATAAAGTGACGGTGAAAATTTTTACAGATTTCCGTCCGTTCCTGGAACGTCTTGATTCCATGAACGATCACAGAGAAAGTCTGGAAGAAGGAATCAAATTTACCCCGGACGGAAAAATATCCGGCATACTTTCCAGAAAAACGAACTGATCCGACAGACCATTCTGGCATTGTGTCTGTAGTCGCCGGAGTTCAATTACAAAATATATCTATAGCAATGTGTTATTTCGGAGTTTGGTATAATTATACAGGAACAATTAAATATGAAAGAATTTATTATAGAAGAAAATGAAGCGGGCCAGCGCTTTGATAAATATCTGGCCAAGCTTCTCAGAGAAGCACCTAAAAGTTTTTTTTACAAAATGCTCCGCAAAAAGAACATCACTCTAAATGGAAAGAAAGCCACAGGAAACGAAAAACTTCTCAAAGGCAGACACCCATCAAACTGTTTCTGAGTGATGAAACTTTCGATAAATTTGCAGGAAGCAGTCAGGCAGCAAGAGCATACTGCGAACTGGATATTGTTTACGAGGATGAAGTACGATTATCA
>NZ_JBWJVP010000138.1:0-2494 GCF_056339915.1 Blautia sp. ZXY-1-B12
TGAATGCAGTCACCGGTGACCATAGGGATAAATGTATCTCCATCAAAAGATGCGATTCCCTTTTCACAGTCACAGTGTCTTCCTTTTCCTATCTCTACAGTGATCACATCCTGCGCAGGAAAAATAATGCTTCTTGTATTCAGCGTGTGTGGTGCTATGGGAGTCATGATCGTCATGGCGGCATTGGGCGATACAATAGGTCCTCCCGCTGACAGACTGTATCCGGTAGATCCGGTAGGTGTTGAAATAATAATTCCATCAGCATTATAAGAGTTAAGATAAACATCATTTACATAATTCTTAAACCGGACCACGCGGAGATGACCGTCTCTGCCGATCACAATGTCATTCAATGCAATATCCTGTCCGATCAGTTTTCTGCCGCGGTACACCCTTCCTTCCAGCATCATGCGTTCTTCTACCTCGTAATCATCCGCCATTAGCTGATCCAGAGCACTGTACAGAGAGGTCTGATTCACTTCTGCAAGAAAACCCAGATTTCCCAGATTGATTCCAAGAAGAGGAATTTCTTTATGCACCACATCCCTTGCTGCCTGAAGAAGTGTGCCATCTCCTCCCAGAACAATAATACACTGTGTATCGTCTGGAACCTTATCAGGATCTGTATAATGAAAGGAACCCTCATGTTTCCTTTCTGCCTGCTGTACTTCACAGTTTTTGTGATGTGTTTTCAGATAATCTGCTATTTTTTCTGTGATTTCAAGTTTTTTATCCTTGTCACTGTTTGTAATAATATAAAACCTGTCCATAGTTTCTTCCTGACTCAGCCTTTTTAATCCAACTGTCCATGAGCCTCTGCCACAACAGCTTCTACAGATACCTTCAGGCTGTCGGTAACCCTGGTACCTTCCGGATGTTTTTTCAGATGAAGAAGATATTCGATATTTCCTTCCGGTCCTTTAATTGGCGAAAAAGAAAGATGACATGGCTCCATAAAAATACTCATGGCATAATCGCGCACTTTTTCGATCACTTCCTGATGAACAGCAGGATCTCTTACAACCCCCTTCTTTCCGACTTTCTCTCTCCCCGCCTCAAACTGCGGCTTGATCAGACATACGATCTCACCCTCATCTGTAAGGAGATTTCTTACAGGAAGCAGTACTTTTGTAAGAGAAATAAAGGACACATCAATTGATGAAAAATCTGCCGGTTCTCCCAAATCCTCCGGTACCACATAGCGGATATTGGTTTTCTCCATACAGACTACACGCGGATCGTTACGAAGCTTCCAGTCAAGCTGTCCATATCCTACATCAATGGAATAAACTTTTACTGCCCCGTTCTGTAACATACAATCTGTAAACCCTCCGGTGGACGCACCTACATCCATACAGATCTTACTATCCAATGTGACATCAAAGTTTTTCATAGCTTTTTCAAGTTTCAGCCCACCGCGGCTTACATACGGAAGAGTGTTTCCTCTGACCTCAATCTTTACAGTCTCCGGGAACATGGTTCCCGCCTTATCTTCTTTCTGACCATCAACATATACATCGCCTGCCATGATGAATGCCTTTGCTTTCTCGCGGGATGGTGCAAGGGCACGTTCCATCATAAGCATATCCAAACGTTTCTTCATTGCTCTCTTAATTCCTCACTATCTTCTATTGCCTGTCTGATGTCTTCCACTCCAAGTCCAATCCGGCTGCGCAGGCTTTCTACATTTCCCTGGGGTACGAAACGATCCCAGACAGCTGCCGACAACACTCTTATTTCCGGATGACAGGCTTCCATATAAGCAGACACATGCTCTCCGTATCCGCCGCTTTTCACATTCTCTTCTACTGTCACAAACAGACTGTGATCCTTTGCCAGTTCATCAAGAAGATCCACATCCAGTGGTTTCACAAATCTGGCATTTACAAAAGTAGGATCATAGCCGTCATCTTTCAGTCCTTTACAGATTTCCATGCAGGACGGGATCATACTTCCCACTCCCAGCACAGCGATTTTTTTTCCTTTGCGGATAATCTCACTTCTGCCATATTCCACAGGTGCCTGATATTCCCGAAGCCCCTGATGCGCACTGCCTCTCGGATAGCGGATTGCAATCGGTCCGTCAAAGCTTACCGCAAATGCAAGCATCTCTTCCAGTTCTCTGTCATTCTTCGGTGCCAGAACAGTCATATTCGGCATCATGGACAAATAAGACAGATCAAAGCAGCCCTGATGCGTCTCCCCGTCTGCGCCTACAAGCCCTGCCCTGTCAACAGCAAAAATCACATGAAGCTTCTGCATACATACATCATGCAGGATCTGATCTACAGCACGCTGCAGAAAAGATGAATAGATGGCAACAACAGGAACCAGGCCGCCAAGAGCCAGACCCGCCGCAAAACTCACCGCATGTTCCTCTGCGATTCCCACATCAAAAAATCTGTCCGGAAATCTCCTGGAAAATTCCACAAGTCCGGTTCCATCCGGCATGGCTGCGGTAATAGCTGTCAGTTTTTTATTTTTCTCACCAAGA
>NZ_JBWJVP010000139.1:0-2656 GCF_056339915.1 Blautia sp. ZXY-1-B12
CAAGGCAAAGGAATACTTTTTGGGTGTCCTTGCGTTCAGAAAGAAAACGGTCAAGAGCTTTGCCCGAAACGCCGCCCAGGGCAAGATAATTTCTTTTCTGCCAGTCCTGCGGATAAAGACAGATAAAGGACAAAAGATCTATCGGCGCTTCAAAAACAAAGAGCTAGTTGCCGTTTCCCTCATAGCGGAACGGATAGGACTTGTCAGACCCGGTAATATCCTGTCTGAATGTGTCTGCCGTTCCTCGCACATGGGCGTATCTCGGCGTACCGTTTCTGTCTCTGCCGACAAAAACAACATTGTGCCGCTTTGCGTCCTCGTAAATATCCCCGGAAAGAAGAAAAGTCTCAACAAGCGTTTTGTTGAGACCTCGACTTTCGCAAGGATATTGAATTGCTCTGTCGGCTGTTCTGTTGTGCAAAGGCAAGTGAAACGCTGTGGGCGGTGCTGTGCTGGCTTCGGTCTACCTCTCGTCGCTTTCGCCGGTCAGGAGCTGGACGGCTTCGGGAAAGGACTTTCCGTAAAACTCCATGACAAAATCAATGGAATAGCCGCCCTTACTCTGGCTGTGGCGAAACCACTTGTTTCCCAGGACGGTCAGGCTGTCATGTTCTTTCCAGCGGTATTCTCGTCCGCTTTTATAAGTGTCTCTCCCTGTGTGCGGAGAAAATCTTCCAGACTGACGGCATTCGCCCGGTCTATCTGCGCTTGGGTGTAATTCATCGGGATAGTTTCTCCTTTTTCTGTCGTGTTTGGGGTCGATTTTGGAGCTTTTGTTCCTCTGTACGCTCGTTAAATCGGGCGGCAGTATCTACACATGACTTGACCTTTCAAAGACGGTGTAAATTGTCTCTGACGGTCTTAAACTCGCCATAGGTGGTGTTGTGCGCCTGTTCCAGCTCGTCATACTCTTCGGTCAGCTTGCGTCTGCCGGCGTAGAACTGTTTCAGTTCCGTTTCATGCTCTGCCTTGTACTTGGCTCTGGGCTTCTCAAACTTGATTTTCTGCAAGCCGTTATAGACAGGCTTCATGCTCTGGAAAGCAGCGGAGCTGTCATAGAGCTGCTTAATTGCTTTCATTCGAGCGGTCTGTTCGTTCAGCGTTTTCTTCAAGCTCTCTGTGGCAGCACTGTGTTTGCTGACACGGCGTTCCAAATCCTCAAGGGAGTAAATGCCGTTTGCCCGGAGATAATTGAAAGTATCGTTCATCTCCTTTAGGTTGCTGATTTTGCCTTTCTGGGAATACGCCCCGGCTTTGCGCTGGGTGTAATAGGCGTTCAGCAAAGAAACAAGGTCGGGTGCCTGTGGCTTGGCAAGCTCCGCTTTTGCTTCAGCAATCCAATCGAACAGGAGAGTGATTTTCTTTTTGATGTCTCGAATAACGGCGTTGGTGGCTTTAATCCAGCGGTTGAACTCGCCTTTCTCGGTGCGTATGCCTTCTTCTCCATTGCCCGGACGGTTGCGCCCTCGTGGACGGTTGGAAGAAGCTCCACGCCCTGACGCTCATAGCTTCGGTGGTCGATACGAACGTCAAGCCCCTTTTCCGCAAACTTACCATTGCATAGCTCCGCCCATGTCTGCCGCCGTTATTCCAGCGTTTCGGGACTGCCCCAGTCGGTAGTGGGAACGGCGTTGAAAATAAACTCGCCATTCTGGTCTCGGATACGGTTGCCGTCCTCGTCCAGCTCATACACCCGGCGTTGCTTTAGTCCCCATTTGCCGTTCTGCTCAATGGGACGGATAGGGCAAAGCACATGGAAGTGCGGGTTTGGTATGCCTCCGTCCTCCCGGTCTGGCTTGTGTACGGCGAAGTCAACCACCATGCCCCGGCTCACAAAGTTCTCCAATAAAAATTGCCTTGCAAGAGCGATGTTTTCCTCAAGGGAAAATTCATTCTGCAAGGCAATGTCAAAACTGTATGCAAGCTGGGCGTTCTTTCCACGCTCGGCTTTTTCCACGGCGTTCCATAGCGTCTGGCAGTCTGCGTATTCGGGCGGTGCATGGGACGGCAGGAGAATATCGGAGCAGATCACGCCGCCCTTGCGGGTGTAGTCGCTATATTCGCCGTAATACTCGCTATACAATCGCTCCCCGGCACGGTAGGCGGCAGAAGCAATAGCGGACTGTCCTGAGCTTCGCTTAGTCTGCGTGACGCTCAGATGAAATAGTGCCATCGGCTTTCAACTCCTTTTCTCTGTTCGCTTGGTTGATGTGAGTAATCGCCATGTGACGGACGGCTCGCTGGACTTCGGGCAGAGAAAAGATGTGTTCCATCAGCTCTGTCATTTCGGTGCGTGTGAGATCTTTGACCTCTGGGGCAAGGCTCTCAACCGTACCGCCCAGATTGCAAAGGCGGTGGGTGCGCTTGGTGCGTTCGCCTTTCTCCAGATACCTCTTTCGGTTCTCCAGACGCTCCAGCTTGTGCTGTTCCTGTGCAAGCTGCGTCTCGGCTTGCTCCTTTTCGGCTTGGAGCTGGTCGAGGGTTTTCGGTTTTGTCATTGTAATTGACCTCCTTTTTTGATTTTGGGGATAAAAAAAGACCGTCAACTTTTCGCACATTGCGACCAGTCAACGGTCTGATTTTCGGTATTTGTTTTTCTAAACTTACTGGCGGCGAACAGCATTTCATGCTGTTTGCGGACGGCAAGTCCACAAGG
>NZ_JBWJVP010000140.1:0-2932 GCF_056339915.1 Blautia sp. ZXY-1-B12
ATTTCTGGAAAGCACCGGCTCTGTGACACTGGTGATCCCATCTGCATACATACCAGCCAGAAGCACGCAGGATTTTACCTGTGCGGAAGCAACCGGTGACTGATAATGAGTGGCGTGTAAAGGCTTTCCTGTAATTCGCAAAGGTGCGCATCCATTGCCCCTCAAGCTTACGATATCAGCGCCCATAGACAGAAGAGGAGTCATAATCCTTTTCATTGGACGGGATTGAATGGAAGCGTCGCCGTTTAATTCGCTGGTAAAAGACTGTCCTGCCAGAATTCCGGAGATCAGTCTTGTGGTAGTCCCGCTGTTTCCCACATCCAGAGTTTCAGACGGAGCACTGAGTCCGTGAAGTCCCTTTCCATGAACGAGGATTTCGGAAGCATTTCTTTCAATATCGATTCCCATTTTCCGGAAACAGGAGATAGTAGAGAGACAGTCAGCTCCCTCAAGAAAATGTGTGATCTTTGTAGTACCCTGTGCAAGAGAACCGAACATGACTGCACGATGAGAAATGGATTTATCTCCGGGTACAGTGAGTTCTCCTCTGAGGTTTGTCTGTTTTTTTATTTCCATGTTTGATTCCTGCCTGTTTTTATAATATTTCTGTATTTCCCTGCAGCTATTTATAGCAATCTGCTTTTGACAAAATATTTTTGAAATGAATGTCAAAGGGTGATCTGTTTAGCGTTCGTAGACAATATAATTTCTTTTTTTAAGGAGTGCGGCACCCTTTTCCATAGAGATTCCGTCGTAGAATTCAATTTTGAGGACACCTTCCTCGAATTCACGGTTGTGAATGATACCGATATTTTTAATGCTGATCTTCTCCATCGCAAGGATAGTGGCAATCGTAGCAATACCGCCGGCCTCATCCGCAATATCAAGATACAGGACATAAGCTTTTTTCAGCAGACCATTGTCTACCACATCAATAGAATCACGGTAATCCCTGGAACTTGCAAACATCTGATACAGACTCCTGGAGTCCTTGTTATCCACAAAACATTTGATCTGAACCAGCAGGCGGATGTAGTCATCCAGAACATTGGAGATATTCTGATTATTTTCCACACAGATCTGCTCCCACATAATTGGAGAAGAAGAAGCAATACGTGTGATATCACGGAAACCTCCGGCTGCAATCGTTTTCATGTATTCCTGATCGCTGTCCAGCATATTGACAAGATTTACCAGTGCAGAAGCAATAATATGAGGCAGATGGCTGACTCCGGCAGTGATGAAATCGTGTTCTTCACTTGTAAGGACCATCGGGATCGCACCAAGGGAAGAAATCATCTCTGTGAAATCTGTCAGGCGTTCCAGTGCAACTTCACCGCCCGGAGTAATAATATAGTAAGCATTCTCAATCAGACGGTCACTGGAAGCTTCGAATCCGGTCTTCTCAGAACCGGCCATTGGATGACCTCCGATAAAACGGGATTCCATTCCAAGACGTTCTACTTCTTTATGGATAATGCCCTTGACACTTCCGACATCTGTGAGGATCGTGTCAGGACCGATATTGTCTTTGAAATATTCAAGATATTTTACATTAAATTCTACAGGAGCACACAGGAAAATATAATCGCAGCTCCTGAAACGTTCATCATGTTCTTCGCATACAGCATCGATCATATTGCTGCTTACTGCTACAGCAAGTGTTTCCCGATCCTGATCATAAGCAAGAAGTCGGTAGTCTTCATGGTATTTTCGGATGGCCTTGGCAATTGATCCGCCAATCAGTCCGAGACCGATAAAACCGATAGTTTTCATAGTGGTTTTTGCATCCTTTCAGGTAACATTATTCGTAACTGTGAAAATACGGAACAGTTACATGATTTCATAATTTACTATTTTAAAGGATATGATGTGAAAAGTCAATTCATACGGCACTTTTATACATAAATAATTTAAAGCGGCAAAGCGAATGCCGTATCATATGAAGGTATCTTTTCTGTCTATCACACGCTGGTTACGAGGATTGCTATAGTCAGTAGCTGTACACTTAAGATAAAGTTCACAGTCGAAATCCGTAAAAATTACTGAAAATATATAAAATGCTCATCAATTTACAAGAAGTTCACAAAAAAAGATGTTAAAATTTCATAAAATACTTGAAAAATATAAAAAAATTTAGTAATATATAGCCATATCGTTGCTGCGGACGTTACAGGCGGCAATAACATAACAGACAAACAGGGAGGTACGCAACATGGATGTATTTAGAACTGACCGAATTAGAAATGTAGTCCTTTTAGGTCATGGGGGCGCTGGCAAAACTACACTGGCAGAAGCAATGGCTTACTTAGCAGGAATGACTAACCGTCTCGGAAGAGTAGAAGACGGAAATACTGTCAGCGATTATGACAAAGAAGAGATTAAGAGACATTTTTCCATTTCTACCACATTGATTCCGGTACCATGGGATAAGGTAAAGATCAATGTGCTGGATACTCCCGGATATTTCGATTTCGTAGGCGAAGTAGAAGAAGCAGAAGCGCAGCAGATGCAGCGATCATTGTAGTTTCCGGTAAAGCAGGCGTTCAGGTTGGAACACAGAAGGCATGGAACTTATGTGAGAAATATAAACTTCCGAGAATGATCTTTGTCACAGATATGGACGTAGATGATGTCAGCTACCGTAAAGTAGTAGAACAGCTCACTGAACTCTACGGCAAGAAGATTGCACCGCTTCACTTCCCGATTCGTGAAGACGGCAAATTTGTAGGATATGTAAATGTTGTAAAACAGGCAGGACGTAAATACATAGATAAAGGTAAGAAAGAGGAATGCGAGATTCCTGAATACCTGGATGAATATCTGGAGAAATATCATGATATCCTTATGGAATCTGTAGCAGAGACCAGCGAGGAATTCATGGATTCGTTACTTCGAAGGAGATACTTTCTCAGTGACAGAGGTTTCCGCG
>NZ_JBWJVP010000141.1:0-2229 GCF_056339915.1 Blautia sp. ZXY-1-B12
TACAGGTCTGGGGAAAGAAAAATCGACTCAGACTATTACTATTTTTCAAAATCAACCGGTGTCCGTTATCAGAAAGGTTTCGGAACCGTAGGAAGTAAGAAATATTATTTCAACCCTTCAGATGGTAAGGCGAAGACAGGCTGGCTTGAGCTTGATGGAAAGAAATATTATTTTGATACATCAGGAGTGATGCTGGCAAATACCATCGCTTCCATTGACGGAACTACATACAGGTTTGATTCTGACGGTGCTGCAACAAAGACTTCCGGTAATGATTACACAGTAGAGGGCAAATATGTCAAGGTCTTTGATGCGAAGAATAATAAATACTACTATATGGAAGAAGAGTTCCTGGAACATCCGGGAATTGCAGACGGAAAGGTGTCAGATCTGGATCTTCTGGCAGCAGTGTGTGATGCAGAAGCAGGAGATCAGGGAGTCGTGGGAATGGAGGCAGTTGCGCTTTGCGTATTAAACTGTACCATTGACCAGTATAAAGAATTTCCGTCACAGATCCGTTATGTGGTATATCAGGGAAAACCTACCCAGTATGCGGTTGTCACAGACGGAGCACTTCTTAAAAGACTGAAAGGCCAGTTTGAGGACAGGACCAATGCCTATGCGGCAGCAAAGGCAGCCATGGAAGTGTTCAGTAACTATGTGAATCATGGCACAAAGAGAACACTCCCGGGATTTAAGACAAAGGATTTCAATTACAAATTCTTTATGACTCCGGCAGCATTTCAGGCACAGAACCTTCAATTTCAGCAAGCTGGAATATGAACAGTACAAAAGGACATGTATTCTTTGTGGACTGGATTTCAGGGTGAGTACATTAATGCTTTAAGTTGGTGAAATATGAAGAGGATTGTTATAAATTCCTTGACAAAATAAATTTTGTATTTGTATACTTGCAGATATATGATATAAAAAAGCACAGATGGGAAAGAGTAACATAGGGAAAACAGACAGAGAGCTGCCGGCAGGTGAGAGGCGCGTGGGGAACTTATGTGAATACCTCCCGGAGCTCTGCACCGAACACCTCAGAGATATTGTAAGGTAAGTAGACTGCAGCGGAGTGGCATCCGTTAACATGCTTAAGTAACAGAGAGAACCGTTGTTTATCATAACAATGGCATGGTTTGTTACTTATTGAGGCAGAGAATGCGAGTTTTCTGCGAATTTAGGTGGTATCGCGGGACCCGGTTCTCGTCCTAAAGGGACAGGAACCGGGTTGTTTTATTTTATTACGAGGAGGAAACAAACAATGACAGTTTGGGACGAGCTGAAAGCCCGTGGTCTGATTGCCCAGGTAACAGACGAAGAAGAGATCAAAGAAATGGTAAATAATGGAAAAGCCACATTTTACATTGGCTTTGACCCTACCGCAGACAGCCTTCACGTAGGACATTTCATGGCGCTTTGCCTGATGAAACGTCTGCAGATGGCGGGAAATAAACCAATCGCATTATTAGGCGGCGGAACAGGTATGATCGGTGACCCGTCCGGAAGATCTGATATGCGTCAGATGATGACAGTGGAGACCATTCAGCACAACATCGACTGCTTCAAGAAACAGATGGAGCGTTTCATCGACTTCTCAGACGGCAAGGCATTAATGGTAAACAATGCAGACTGGCTGATGAATTTAAATTATGTAGAAGTACTTCGTGATGTTGGACCACATTTCTCTGTAAACCGTATGCTCTCTCACGAGTGCTACAAACAGCGTATGGAACGTGGACTTACATTCCTTGAGTTCAACTATATGATCATGCAGAGCTACGACTTCTACATGCTGTATCAGAAATACGGCTGCACCATGCAGTTCGGCGGTGATGACCAGTGGGCAAATATGCTTGGCGGTACAGAGCTGATCCGCCGTAAACTTGGAAAAGACGCTTACGCCATGACGATCACACTTCTTCTGAACTCCGAAGGTAAGAAGATGGGTAAAACACAGTCCGGTGCTGTATGGCTTGACCCGGAGAAGACTTCTCCTTTCGATTTCTATCAGTACTGGAGAAACGTGGATGATGCAGATGTTATCAAATGTATGCGTCTCCTTACCTTCCTTCCGTTAGAAGAAATCGATGAGATGGCGAAATGGGAAGGAAGCCAGTTGAATAAAGCAAAAGAAATCCTTGCATACGAGCTGACAAATCTGGTTCATGGCGAAGAGGAAGCAAAGAAAGCGCAGGAAGGCGCAAGAGCACTTTTTGCAGGTGG
>NZ_JBWJVP010000142.1:0-4267 GCF_056339915.1 Blautia sp. ZXY-1-B12
ATGTGGCAAAACTTGCAATGACTGTCTCCTCAATGGACTCGTAATAGCTGATAATAAACTTATTCCACAGATAAGGTGCCACACACAAAGCAAAGATGCGCAGCGCCTGGACCATATGGCTGCCCAGCTCGCCACCGCCGCTTCCGAACATGACAGTGATTTCCTCGGTAAACAGCATAATAAGGACAAAGATCACAGCCAGCAGGATGTAACTGTATTTCAGCATCTTTTTACAGAGAACCCGGATTCCCACGTAGTCCTTCTCTCCAAAAAGGATTCCTGCCACATTGGGGATCACACCGATGATTCCGCCTGTAAGCATCTCGACGATCAGCAGCACATTGTCACAGACAGTAAATACTGCCATACCTTCCTCGCCCAGCTGGTTCATGATAATGGTATTCAGTCCAAGCGCCTTTACAAAATTAGCTGCCATAAAGATCAGCATTGGCACGCCTGTGATGATTGCTTCCTTTGTGATTCCAAGTTCGCCCGGCTTTAGCAGGATCAGATGAAGGTTTCGCTTATCAGAGCGGATATAAAGCACAAAAATTCCCATTGCAAACAGGAAACCAAGAACAGTTGATAAGGATGCACCTGTAATTCCCAGCGGAGTATATCTGAGGAATATATAGTCCAGCACAAGATTGATCACATTGGCTGCGATAAGGTAGGCTGATGCCAGCTCCGGATGATTCTCCACTCCAAGGTAATTGACCATCATCAGTCCAATTCCGATCACCGGTGCCCCCAGCATACTTACACGTATGTAATCTCTGGTATAACCGGTCAGGACACCGTCACCTGATACCAGAAGTCTGGCAACAGGTTCTGCTGCAGGAAGAGCGCAGATTGAAAAAATGATTCCCACCACAAGTGCTACTATAAATGTGGCAGAAAACAATTTCGATGCCCCTTCTTTGTCTCGTTTGCCAAGCATGTTTCCCACTGCTATGGAACCGCCGATACCAAGGCAGTAACCCGTAAGCTGAACAAGCGTCTCTACAGGCAGGCTCAGGGTAACTGCAGACATTGCCTCCACACCTATCAGATTACTTACAAATATCGTATCCACAATATTCCCCAGCTGAAGTGCCAGAGACATCATAATCCCCGGAACAATATACTTGTTCAGCTTCGCATTCAGCAGTCTGTTATTTCTCTCTTCCATCGCTTCCTCTCCTTTGTTTTCAGTTTTTTCAAAATATTGTGTCGTAAAACTGTAAGATATTTAAATTTTACCATTTAGTGCGATAAATGGCAAGTTAATAAAGAATGGGAGAAAGCAAATAAATATTGCTATTTACTGTAACCTGATTCCCCATATTTTACAGTCTCTGGTGCCTACAACCGCATAGTTATCGTAGACAGCCGGGGAAGCCTCTATCACGCCCTCGCTGACAGATAATACATCTTCCTGTTTACCTGTTTTACCATCAAGAAGGCGGATATCACCTGTACTGTTGCAATAAAGAACCTTTCCTGATCCGTCTTTGTTATAAACGCACACCGGAGAAGACCAGGCATATGAGGAAGAATCCTCCCATGCTTTAGATCCGTCAGATTTTTCTCAGACAGGCAAGAACTCCGGATGCATTGTCAGAGGTCTTTGCCACTGTCACATATATATAATCGGCAAGGCTGTTCTTTCCACAGGCAATCGTAGACTGAACTCCACCGGAAACACCGTCATCAGTAGTACATTCATAATCTGTATGCCACACGATCTCACCGGTTTCTGCATCAATCTTCCAGACAGGGACAGTGGCTGTGTCATAACTTCTCCATCCAAGGCGGAAGGAAGTACTTACATACAGATACAGATGTCCTTTTTCGATTTCCAGAACAGGCGTTGAATTAGAATCATCCAATGTATCCTGAACCCATACCAGCTGAAGAGTGTTCAGATCCAGACACATAAGATTTCCCCCATTATCGGTCATAAATATATAGCCTTTATAGATTGCCGCACTGTCTTCCATTCCAAGCCAGAAAGACTCTGTACTGCTTCTTGTTCCATAGTAGCGCCATTTTACAGTTCTGCCCGGATCAATGGATAAAGTCCCACTGTTCAGATCATATTTTGTATTCAGCCTGATCAGATACAGGATTCCGTTCTCTCCCGGATAGATCAGGGTATCTGTCTCTGCATCCACAAGTGCTGATCCGTCAAAAAAGCTCAGACTTCCTCTGAGTGAAAACTCATCATTGTCTCCAAAAGTATACATAACACTACAATCCAGCAAGTTTACTACAAATACCTTTGCAGTTCCTTCGTTGCTGTTATATCCGGCGCCAACATACATAATCGGATATCCTCTCGGATCAAGGGCACCCGCACCCTTAAAAGTATATCCCAGATATAATGGGTCACGTGTCTTTTCTCCCGTTCTCAAATCCAGAAAATACACATACCCATCCATACAGGCATAAATCACCTCAACCAGTTCATCATCTGCCTTTGCTTTCTCTGTCATATTCATATGTGCTTTGACCTCTTTTGGCCATTTCATCATAAGCGGCTGTCCTGTCCAGCCACTTCCTGTCCAGACGGCACTGCCCGAAGAAAGAGAACCTGTATCTGCAGACCATAGTTTGTTCAGCCTGAAATCAGTCATATCTGCATAACCATGGGAAGGGGTATCACGAAAACTGTTTCCGCGAAATGTGACGATCCCATCCACATCTGTATAATCCTGTCCTATATTAAAGGAAATATCACCATCAGCCTTATAATCTCCAATATTTTCAAGTACGTTTCCATCCACCTCAATATTAGTATAGCTGATCAGATTTTCCGGTTTTGTAGAATCCACACAATGAGGCTGAAAATTAATCTCTTTAGTCTTTTGCATTTCAACCACATCTTTGGTTTCTTTAATTTCTTTAGTTTTTTTAGTTTTTTCGATTATCCTGCCTTCTTTTTCCTCATCTGCACCTGAAGCTGATACGGCCTTCACCTTCCCGCTGTCTGTTTTGCTGACAGACAGGAAAAACTTGTTTCCTGCAAACCCAAGCAGAAGTACAAAAATTATAATCCCCCCAGTCTTTATGAGGGTTTTGGGGAAAAAAACTTTTCCACTGCGTTTTCCTGAACTTTTCTGTGATATTGTTTTCTGAATGTAATCCGGTCTTGCAGACTTTCTCCCAGAATCCACGTTTCTCTTCTTGTTCATACCTTTCCTCCTAAAAAATATATCATGTGAACTTCATCTTCTGCCTGGCTGTATCCGGCACATCGATCAGCCCAAAGCGGTAGAATATTCCATATATATAACTCACTCCGCGGATGTCGCCCAGAGCTTTGGGTCTGTCAACCACGGCTCCCACCTTCTTTATGTTTCTCAATGCCAGCAGCACTGAACTTAACGCCAGACTCTTACTGTTCTCCCTACGGTCGATCCACAATTCCCTTGTGTAGTCTCCATTCCGACCCTTTCTTACTTCATAAGTGAACGGAAGCCCTGTATAGGTTTTGAAACTCTCACCTGCATAGAGTAAAATAACCTCCCACAGATACTTCTCGTCCAGTGTTTCTCTCAGCTTCTCTACTGCCTGATATCCTTGTCTTTGCTGCATCTCTGATCTTTCCTGCATTCCTTCCTTTTGATTTCACTCCTGCTCTTTCGATTTGCACTTACAACTTGTCAGCACGCCCCAATTTATCTTCCTGATTCGAGCAGATATATTTATACTCATTTCTGTTTATACTCATTTCTGAGCAACGCAATTTCATGAGTCCATCCCTCATCATCATTTGGTGTCTCCAGAATAAACGGAATTCCCTCTGTGGCAGGATGATTGATCACGCGGACAAGTGCCTCCAGTCCTATTTCACCTTCTCCGATTCTGGCATGGCGGTCCTTATGGCTGCCAAGGGGATTCATGCTGTCATTTAAATGGATGGCTTTTAGTCTGTCCAGACCTATTATCCGGTCAAATTCTTCAAATACGCTGTCAAGATCGTTTACAATATCATATCCACCATCCCAGACATGACAGGTATCCAGGCAAACACCTAATTTATCTTTTAACTCCACCCTGTCAATGATCTGACGAAGTTCTTCGAAATTTCTTCCTACTTCTGTGCCCTTTCCTGACATAGTTTCCAGAAGTACAATCGTACTCTGATCTTTTGTCAGCACTTCATTGAGAATTTCTGCAATTTTACTGATTCCTACTTCTGCACCCTGTCCTACATGACTGCCCGGATGAAAATTGTAATAATTTCCCGGTGTCATTTCCAGACGTCTCAGATCATCTGCCA
>NZ_JBWJVP010000143.1:0-3224 GCF_056339915.1 Blautia sp. ZXY-1-B12
CAACTATATGTATAACGGAATCGTAAATAGTTCTGCAATCGAGATTATCGCATTCCTTATGGTAGTAGGTGGTGCATTCGGTATCATGATCCGTACAGGTGCGATTGAATCCGGATTGATCGGATTGATCCGTAAGGCAAAGGGAGCAGAAAAACTGCTGATTCCGATACTTTTCGTACTGTTTTCTCTTGGTGGAGCAGTTTTTGGAATGGGAGAAGAAGCACTTCCGTTTACTATGATTCTTTGTCCGTTGTTTGTAGCAGTTGGATATGATTCAGTTATCGCAGTTCTTGTTACTTATGTTGCAACACAGATTGGTTTCGGTTCATCCTGGATGAATCCATTCTCTGTAGGTATTGCACAGGGTATTGCAGGTATTGATGTATTCTCCGGAGCAGGATTCCGTATGGTAATGTGGGTAGTATTTACAGTTCTTGGCTGTGGAATGACTATGTTCTATGCGTCAAAGATTAAAAAGACTCCGACAATCTCAATCGCATATAAGACAGATTCTTATTTCCGTGAGCAAAATGAAAAAACAGGAATTGACGAAGGACATTCATTTGGTCTTGGACACATTTTAGTTCTTCTGACACTGGCTGCTACAGTAGTATGGGTAGTTTGGGGAGTTATGACTCAAGGATACTACATGCCAGAGATTGCTACACAGTTCTTTATTATGGGAATTGTTTCCGGTGTGATCGGAGTTATCTTTAAACTGAACGATATGAAACTGAATGATATCGCAATATCATTCAAAGATGGAGCAAAAGATCTGATTGGTGCTGCACTTGTTGTTGCTATGGCACAGGGTATCATGCAGGTTCTTGGTGGATCAGATCCGACAACACCTACAGTTATCAATACAATTATGTATAATATTTCAAATGCATTGTCTGGAGTTTCCGGAGCGGTTGCAGCAGTACTTATGTATCTGTTCCAGTCCGTATTCAACTTCTTTGTTGTATCCGGAACAGGGCAGGCTGCGATCACAATGCCGATCATGGCTCCACTGTCAGACCTGTTAGGTGTTTCACGACAGACAGCTGTAGTTGCATTCCAGCTTGGTGATGCATTTACAAACCTGATTGTTCCTACATCTGGATGTCTGATCGGATCTCTTGCAATTGCAAAGATTGAGTGGTCTAACTGGATTAAATTCATGTGGAAATTCCTTGGCGTCTTAATGATTGGTGCAATCATTACAGTTCTTATTGCAGTTGGAATTGGATTCTAAAACATACATTGTATAATTTGGAGTGATTTATGATGAAATTAATTCAGAATATTGATGTTTATGCTCCACAGCATCTGGGGAAAAAAGATGTACTTACAATCAATGATAAGATTGTCAAGATTAAAGATGCAGGTTCTATATCCGCAGAGGGATTTCTTTCTGAGGCAGAAATGATCAATGGAGAGGGTTTACTTTTAACTCCGGGATTCATTGATAGTCATGTTCATGTACTTGGAGGCGGTGGCGAAGGTGGATTCGCCAATCGTACTCCGGAAGCAACTATGGAAGGACTTACGAAGTTTGGAGTAACAACAGTTGTTGGCTGCCTTGGAACAGATGGAATCGGTCGTGATATGTGTGCACTGGTTGCAAAGACAAAAGGATTGAATGAGCAGGGAATGTCTGCATACTGTTATACAGGCAGTTATCAGATTCCGGTTCACACGTTGACTGACAGTATTGTGAAAGATATTATGATGATTCAGGAAATCATTGGAACCGGAGAAATCGCGATCTCTGATCATCGGTCTTCACAGCCGACTTTTGAGGAATTTGCACGTGTCGTTGCGGATACAAGACTTGGTGGTGTTCTTTCCGGGAAAGCTGGTATTGTAAATGTTCATCTTGGCGACAGTCCGAGATGCTTAGATCTTATTGAACGAGTGGTAGATGAGACAGAGATACCGGCTTCTCAAATACTGCCAACACATATCAATCGAAATGAGATGCTTTTTGGCAAGTCGATTGAGTATGCGCTGAAAGGCGGAGCAGTAGACTTTACAGGAAATGAAGATATTGACTATTGGGAAACTATCTGTGATGAGGTACGTGTATGTAATGGTATCAAACGGATGTTGGATGCAGGAGTAAATCCTGACCGTATGACAATTTCTTCTGATGGACAGGGAAGCCTTCCGATGTACAGTAGTGATGGCGAATTCCTTGGAATGGGCGTTGGACAGTCCAGCTGCCTTCTGAAGGAAGTAAAAGAATGTGTATTTAAAACAGAAATTCCTTTAGAAATAGCTATTTCTACAATTACATCTAATCCGGCAGATATTCTTCGCCTCAAAGGAAAAGGTAAGGTTAAAGAAGGCTATGATGCGGATCTTTGTATTCTTGACCAGGAACTTCAGCTTGTTGAAGTAATTGCAAAAGGGAATACAGTTTATACAAAATAAAGTATATTGATGTTAAAAGCACCAGTCATTCAGTTGGCTGGTGCTTTTTGTAATATTAAATTCACTTTAATAAGCACTTTATGATATAATGGGCTCGTAGTCTTTTACAGACATAAGAACGGGTATAAGGAGAATATAGTATTGATTAATCAGACAGCGAAGAAGATTTTGAAAGCTCTGTCTTTTGATGGTGTGGAAGTAGAAGCATTTCGTCATATGGCGGATTTAAAACGATTGGATCCGATGAAGATTTTTTATAAAAAAATAGATGAGAAAATATATAACGGGAGTCATGCAGTCCCGATTCGTATTTTCTTTCCAACTGAAAAAAGTTTTCGTGAGAGTGAAGAAAAGAAACATAATATTCAAGATAAAAAGATGCTTTTGTTTATACATGGCGGCGGCTGGGTTACAGAGAGTATCGATAATTATGAAAGAATTTGTGCCCGGCTTGCTAATGCAACCGGACAATATGTAGTTGCAGTTGAATACCGACTGGCACCGGAAGATAAATTCCCGGTAGGTCTGGAAGATTGTTATGCCGTTGCGAAAACATTATATTCCGGAGATTTTATGCTCAACATAAAACCCGAAAATATTACATTGATCGGAGATAGTGCCGGAGGGAATCTTTGTGCAGCATTATCTTTGATGGCTAGAGATTGTGGAGAATTTATGCCAAAAAGACAGATACTGATCTATCCGGCTACATATAATGATTATACAGAAAATTCACCATTTCCATCTGTTAAGGAAAATGGAACAGATTATCTTTTGACAGCTGGGAAGATGCAGGATTATATTGA
>NZ_JBWJVP010000144.1:0-2341 GCF_056339915.1 Blautia sp. ZXY-1-B12
GGAGGACTTTCTCTGCCCGGAACGGGACGAGCTGTTCACCTACTCCGGCCTTGACCTGCTGCTCAAACGCTATGTGATCCAGTCACGCAGCCGCGTGCCGCTGGAAACACCGCAGGAGATGTTTTTGGGTATCGCGCTGCATCTTGCTATGAACGAAGGCTCTGACCGCATGGGGTGGGTAAAGCGCTTTTACGATATGCTCAGCCGTATGGAGGTCACGATGGCGACACCTACCATGTCTAACGCGCGAAAGCCCTACCATCAGCTTTCAAGCTGCTTTGTGGACACTGTGCCGGACAGTCTGGACGGCATCTACCGCTCGCTGGACAACTTCGCAAAGGTCTCTAAATTCGGCGGTGGAATGGGGATGTACTTCGGTAAGGTGCGCGCTGCAGGCAGCACCATCCGCGGCTTTCAAGGGGCGGCGGGCGGTGTTATCCGCTGGATCCGGCTGGTCAACGACACCGCCGTGGCGGTGGATCAGTTGGGGATGCGGCAGGGCGCTGTGGCGGTTTACTTAGACGCATGGCACCGGGATCTGCCGGAATTCCTTCAACTGCGCACTAACAACGGCGACGACCGCATGAAGGCGCATGATGTGTTTCCCGCCGTGTGCTATCCGGATCTCTTCTGGCGACTGGCGGAGGAGAACATAGACGCGCCGTGGCATCTCATGTGTCCGCATGAGATCCTCACGGTCAAGGGCTACGCACTGGAGGATTACTGGGGTACGGAATGGGAGAAGCGGTATCTGGACTGCGTCAATGACCCGCGCATCGAAAAGCGCAGCGTCACCGTCAAGGACATCGTGCGGCTGGTGCTTCGCTCGGCAGTGGAGACCGGCACGCCCTTCGCCTTCAACCGCGACAGCGTAAATCGTATGAACCCAAACGGCCACACGGGAATGATCTATTGCTCCAATCTCTGCACGGAGATCGCGCAGAACATGGCGCCCATCGAGCATATCAGCACTGAGGTGCACACGGAGAGCGGCAACACAGTGGTGGTGACGGCCACACGCCCAGGTGAGTTTGTGGTCTGCAACCTGGCGAGTCTGTCTCTCGGTAATCTGCCGGTGGAGGACGAGGCCTATATGGAACGCACGGTGGAAACGGCCATCCGCGCACTGGATAATGTAATCGACCTCAACTTCTACCCGTTGGAATACGCGCAGCTTACCAATCAGAAGTACCGCAGCATCGGCCTGGGCGTCAGCGGCTACCACCACATGCTGGCAAAGCGCGGCATCCGTTGGGAGAGCGAGGAGCACCTTGCCTTCACCGACGCGGTGTTCGAGCACATCAACTACGCCGCCGTCAAGGCGGACGCAGCACTGGCACGGGAAAAGGGTCGTTACGCACTCTTTGAGGGCAGCGACTGGCAGACGGGCGCGTATTTTGAAAAGCGGGGTTATACCTCCGAAAAGTGGCAGGCGCTTGCGGAAAAGGTGGCGGTGCAGGGAATGCGCAACGCTTATTTGCTGGCGGTCGCACCGACCTCCAGCACATCTATCCTCTCCGGCACGTCAGCAGGCATCGATCCAATTATGAAGAAATTCTTCTTAGAGGAGAAAAAGGGCAGCATGCTGCCCCGCGTTGCCCCGGAGCTTTCTATGGATACATGGTGGTACTATAAGGCGGCGCATCTGATCGACCAAAGCTGGTCGGTGCGCGCCGCGGGCCTTCGCCAGAGACATATTGACCAGGCGCAGAGCATGAATCTCTATATCACCAATGACTATTCCATGCGTCAGGTGCTCAGACTGTATTTAGAGGCGTGGAGGGTCGGCGCCAAGACCATTTACTATGTCCGCAGCAAGGCCCTTGAGGTCGAGGACTGCGAAAGCTGCTCATCATAAGGAGGATAGCATGACGGAACTGAAGAAAAAGCCCCTTTTTAACCCGGAGGGCGACCTTAATGTGCGCCTGCGGCGCATGATCGGCGGCAATACCACCAACCTCAACGACTTCAACAATATGAAGTACGTTTGGGTCAGCGACTGGTACCGGCAGGCCATGAACAACTTTTGGATCCCTGAGGAGATCAATCTCTCGCAGGATGTGAAGGACTATCCCCGCCTGTTGTCAGCCGAGCGCAGCGCCTACGATAAAATTTTGAGTTTTCTTGTCTTTTTGGATTCCATTCAGACAGCGAACCTGCCTAATATCGGCGCCTACATTACCGCCAACGAGGTCAATCTCTGCCTGTCCATTCAGGCGTTTCAGGAGTGTGTCCACTCACAGAGCTACAGCTATATGCTCGACACCATCTGTTCCCCCGTGGAGCGCAATGACATCCTCTACCAATGGAAAACGGACGAGCATCTGCTGCGCCGCAACAC
>NZ_JBWJVP010000145.1:0-33414 GCF_056339915.1 Blautia sp. ZXY-1-B12
ACGCATCTAAAAAAAGCAAGTATACTATGTTCGTAAAGGAGATAACGGTTATGAACTTCGAAAATTGTTTTCCACTATGGAATGACTTAAATACAACACAGAAAAAAATAATTTCAGACAATTTAATCACACAGTATGTAAAAAAAGGGACAATCATTCACAATGGAAACCTGGATTGCACTGGATTATTACTGGTTAAATCCGGGCAGCTTCGAACCTACATACTTTCAGATGAAGGACGAGAGATTACACTTTACCGTCTGTTCGATATGGATATGTGTCTTTTATCCGCCTCATGTATCATACGCTCCATTCAATTTGAAGTAACCATTGAAGCAGAAAAAGATACTGATCTTTGGATCATCCCTGCTGAAATCTATAAGGGCATTATGAAGGAATCTGCTCCCGTCGCAAACTATACCAATGAGTTAATAGCCACCCGTTTTTCTGATGTCATGTGGCTGATTGAACAAATCATGTGGAAGAGTTTGGATAAGCGTGTTGCTTCATTTCTTTTAGAAGAGACCTCTATCGAAGGAACAAACGAGCTGAAAATCACTCATGAGACGATTGCTAATCATCTTGGTTCCCACAGGGAAGTTATCACTCGAATGCTTCGATACTTTCAAGGCGAGGGTCTCGTCAAACTCTCCCGCGGCAAAATCACAATCCTTGATCTAAAAAGACTGGAAACACTCCAAAGGTCATAAAATCGTTTTTCTGTAACATATAAAGAAGAATCCTCCATTTATCAGAATTATGAAAGTCATTCTAATAAATGGGGGATCTTTTTATATTACGAGAAAATTATAAAAATATTATGATTATTTTTAATAATCCATACCACATGCATATGCCTTTTCAATCAGCGCACGGTCATTGACAACTGCATCATAGAAGCGAAATCCGCCGGAGAAGTTGTATGTTTCATACCCATTTCCTTCCAGAATACGACTGGCAATATAACTTCGCAGCCCACTCTGGCATATCAGGTAAACAGGCTTTCCCTTCTCGATTTCATTGATACGTTCCCTTAGTTCATCTACAGGAATGTTTTTGAATCCATCCATATGCCCCCTGTTAAATTCACCTACAGTTCTCACATCCAGCAACACAACACTTTTATCTCTAGAAATCTTATCCATATCTTCCAGATGCCATTGTTTTAAGGTACCTTTTGCTATATTGTCTATCATGAATCCTGCCATATTTACAGGATCCTTGGCAGAGGAATAAGGCGGTGCATATGCGAGATCCAAATCCTTCAGCTGGGTTGCCTTCAGACCTGCATGAATTACTGTTGCCAGCACATCAATACGTTTATCAACTCCTTCATATCCAATAATCTGAGCGCCAAGCAAACGATAGGTCTCTTTTTCAAAAACCACCTTCATGGTCATCACTTTTCCACCAGGATAGTAACCGGCATGACTCATAGGAGAAAGAATTACTGTATCTACCTCTAATCCTGACTTTTTGGCATTGGTTTCATTGATACCTGTAGTGGCTGCTGTCATATCAAACACTTTTATAACGGAGCTTCCCTGACTGCCCAGGTAACGACTATCACCGCCACAAATATTATCAGCGATGATTCTGCCCTGTTTATTGGCTGGTCCTGCCAAAGAAATCAGCGCATCATTACCCGTAACATAATGTTTTACCTGAACTGCATCACCTGCAGCATAAATATCCGGTACAGAGGTTTCCATTCTGTCATTCACTACAATACTTTCCTTGATGCCAAGTTCCAGACCGGCTTCTTTTGCTAATACTGTGTCTGGTGTGACTCCGATTGCCAGAACTACCATATCAGCCTGAAGGGATGGATTATCTTTCAACAGGACCTCCACTCCGTTGTCTTTTTCTTTAAATCCTTCTACCGTATAGCCCAGTACCAGTTTTATCCCATGCTTTCTCATTTCATTATGGATCATGGATGCCATATCCGGGTCAAAAGGGTTCATCAGCTGCTTAGGCCGCTGGACAATCGTAACATCCATGCCAAGCTCCCTCAAATTTTCTGCCAGTTCCAGACCAATAAAACCGCCACCTGCCAATACAGCCGATTTTGGATGATTCTTATTTATATATTCCTTTATCCGAAAAGTGTCTTCTACAGTACGAAGTGTAAAAAGTTTATCAATACCTACTCCGGGAAGTCTCGGCTGTGTTGGCTTTGCACCTGGAGAGAGGATCAGCTTATCATATTTTTCTTCAAATATATCACCATTCTCTAAATTTTTCACTGAAACCGTTTTACGTTCCGGATGTATGGAGATAACTTCATGATGAATTTTCATGTTAATACGGAAGCGTTTAAAAAAACTCTCTGGTGTCTGTAGTGTAAGTTCTTCCGGGTCTGTGATCACGTCTCCAATATAATATGGAAGTCCACAATTTGCATAGGATATGTATCCGGATCTTTCGAACACAGTAATTTCAGCATGCTCATTCAGTCTGCGTATTCTTGCTGCGGCTGTAGCTCCTCCGGCTACACCTCCTACAATTATTACCTTCATCTTATTTTTCCACCTTTCCTGAGTAAGCTGTAATGCCACCGATATTATTTACTTTAGAATATCCCATTCGTTGCAGTATCCCAGTTGCCTGGCGGCTTCGTGAACCGGAATAACAGTATACAAACAGTGGGATATCCTTATTCTTCGCTACAGAAGCAATATTGTCAAGTTGCTGCAACGGCACATTTTTACTTTCTGGTATATGTCCTTCCTGATATTCCTGCGGTGTACGTACATCCAGCAGAACTGCATCACCAGTCCTTTTATATTCTTCTATGCCTTGATTAATATTCGACTGTTTAAAGAGATCAAAAAATCCCATTAGCACACCTCCCTAAAGCATTTCTAAAATCGCATTCTTAGGTCTCGCCCCTGAAACCTGCTGTACAATCTTCCCATTCTTCATAACCACTAAAGTCGGAATGCTCATAATACTGAACTTATTTGCCAGTTCAGGCTCTTCATCTACATTAATCTTTCCAACTTTAATATCTCTACGCTCACTTGCAATCTCCTCTACAATAGGTACTACCATGCGGCAAGGCGCACACCAAGATGCCCAAAAATCTAAAAGAACGGGTTTATCTGAATTCAGTACTTCGTTCTGAAAATTATTTTTATTGATATTAATAGCAGACATTTTACAGTCCTCCTTATCTTTTTGTAGATTTATTATAGTCTTAATTTCATTTATTTTCCGTGATTACATCACCATACCTCATTAACTTAACTTCTTGCCATACCATCTACACTTAATATAACACCTGTAATGTAACTCGCCTCATCTGAAGCAAGAAACACAAACGCATTGGCAATATCTTCTGGCTGTCCAAGACGACGCAATGGAATTCTTTCAATCATAGGTTCGATAACTTCCTTTGGCACGGCCTTCATCATATCAGTTTCTGTAATCCCAGGTGCAACAGCATTAACACGAATACCTTTAGGTCCTAGTTCTCTTGCTAATGATACAGTCAATCCGTTTACTGCAAACTTCGATGCCGGATAAGCAAACCCACTTGGCTGTCCCGAAATACTCACCATGGAAGAAGTTGAGAGAATGACCCCCTTGCCTCTTGCCACCATACATTCTGCTGCTACACGAGTAGTATTAAATACTCCTTTTACATTTAGATCCATGACTTTATCAAAAGTCTCCTCTGTATAATCCATAAATGAGGTGTTTTCTGAAATCCCTGCATTATTTACCAGTATGTCGACACATCCATATTTTTCAGTTGCCTCTTTAAAAGCCTTTCTGACAGACTCCATGCTTGCCAGATTTGGACTAATTCCAGCAACTATTGCATTGGGATATTTTTCTTTTAACTTATCTACAGCAACATCTGCCGATTCCTGTGAACTTGCTGCCAACACAACTGAAGCACCTTCCTTCAAGAATTTATCAGCTGTAGCAAATCCTATACCACGGCTTCCACCCGTAATGATTGCAACTTTATCTTTTAATCTCATTTAGACTACCTCCTTACTTTGTTTGTAGTTACATTATAAGCAAAAGGTAAATCATTTTCTGTGATATCATCACAAACTATCGCAATAAAAAACCCTGTTGCTCACACGCACCAGGGTTTTTGTTTATCTATCCGTATTTAAATAATCAGAATTTTATTCAACTTCTGAAAACTGATCTTTTCCAACATTACATAATGGGCATTCAAAATCTTTTGGAACGTCCTCCCACTTTGTTCCTGGTGCAATACCACCTTCAGGATAACCTTCCTCTTCATCATATTCCCATCCGCAAACGTCACATACATCGATTATATTTAAGAAGATTCATCTACTCTGAGCTGAGTGCTAACTATATTTCTTACATAACTGTTTATTCTTATACATATAAGCATCTGCATCATCCAATAACATCTGCATTGTACACGCCATATCATCGGAGGATAATGCCCATCCGCATGCATAGTCGATTGGTAATTGATTTTCACAACTATTTAATCTCTCTTTTTCTCTTGACAATGATTTTAATATCTCCTTAATTTCCGCCTCGCTCGTATGATAAATAACTGCTATAAACTCATCTCCGCCATATCTTCCAACAAAATCCTTTTCTGGAATGACACTGCACAAGAGCTTTGCGAAATTCAATATCAACTGATCTCCTGCGGAATGTCCCATTGTATCATTTACAGTTTTTAGATTATTTAAATCAAACATTATGCATGCTGTAGAATCTGTAATTATATCTTTTTTATTAAGTAGCTCATTACAGGCATTTTTATTTGGCAGTCCAGTATGGGCATCTACGAATGCTTTTTGTTCCAGCAGTCTGTTTTGCATTGCCATCTGCATTGCCTTTAGAGTCTGCATAATAACCAATATCACCAGACTCAACATATCAAGTGCCGACAAAAGCTCTATGGTACGAATCTTTACAGCGATTTTTTCTGAATAACTTTCTGCGGCAGAGACAGTTTCATCTGCCATCGTAAAATATATTTCACTCATATTAACAATGTCTGTATTTTCGTATCCCTTGTTTCTTACTGCTTCAATTTCTGTTTTTAATTTATCCCAGTAATCACTCTGGATTTGCAGTTTTTCCTGATACTCTTCGTCATTGAGTTTTACCAGGTCATAATGTCCATCCTGATATCTCAATCCAAGAAGAATATCATCCAAATATTTAATTAATTCGTCATTTTGGTTTCCTGTAATTTCTAATTTTATTTCGCGCTGCGTAGCTCCACGTACCAGACCGGCATAATTTATTACGCGTGCTGTTCCCTGCAGCCTACTAATCTGAATCATCATAAAAATAATAAGAACTACCAATATCAATATAAGGAAACTCTGTATAATACCTATTAAATTTTTACTTTTCTTGTTTGTCTTCATTTCATAATTTATCTCTAATCTTAAATAATATTCATTTCAATAACTATGCTATTCATTTACTTTCTCTATATTTTGGACAAATACCTTTAAATATAATATCATAATCGTTATGGTAATGATTTTTTAAGAAAAATCGAATTACTTTATTAAAAAAATACCCATAACAAGTATCTTTTTAACAAGATGTTATCTCTGTTTTCCGTTCAAAAACATATTCTGCATCTGATGATAAATCAGAGCGGAATGAATAGCCTAGTCTATCAAATTTCTTAATATCCTCAGGATTTTCAATTCTGTTTTCAGCCATGAACCTAACCATTTCACCACGGGCCATCTTAGCATATGTACCTTTTGTCACCAGTTTATCTCCTGATAACTCACAAAATGTAATCGTAATGTATCTATCCTGTCGTGTCAGATATTTTTCTATGCACTTAGAGTATTCTTTCGATGCCAGATTGATTATAATCCTGCTGTTATCAATCACTGAGCGGTATAATAAATCTCCCCAGTACTCATACAGATTTTTTGTTTCTCCTATTCCAACCTTCGCCTGCATTTCCAAACGATAAGGCGTCACACCATCCCTTGGTTTTAACACACCATAAAATGCAGATATTATTCTCAAATGATTTTGTACATACTCGAACTGACTGTCCTCAAACACAGATGGAGCCATATATTGAAAAGCAATTCCTTCATATGATAAGACAGCTGGGGTAAGTAAATGATAAAGATCCATGTTTTCCAATCTATTGAAGTTCTGTTCTGTAATTTTGTCATTACATTTCCAAATAGTCTTCAGTTCTTCTTTTGACTTACTTTTCAACCAACTTTGTATCTCTGTCGTCTTTTCAATAAATTCAGGCAATCCATCCGGCGCTATGCTGTCAGTATCTGTAATCATCTTTTTAGCAGGGGATAATATTATCTTCATTAATCTAATTCCTTGAGCATATTTTCAGGATCATCTGCAGCCTTGACTTTATCATTTGCCTTTATAATAATCCCCTGTTCATCAATAAGATATGTGGTTCTTACTACTCCCATAGAGACTTTGCCATAATTTTTCTTTTCTTTCCAGACATCATATGCTTCAATAACTTTACGCTCCGGATCTGCTAATAGCGTAAATGCCAGTCCGTATTTTTCTTCAAATCTCTTGTGAGACGCTACAGAGTCCTTGCTTACTCCGAGAATAACAGCTCCCTTCTCAGTAAACTGTGGATAACGCTCAGAAAAGCCACATGCCTGCTTCGTACATCCTGGCGTATTATCCTTTGGATAAAAATATAAGATCACTTTTTTCCTGCATAATCGCTTAATTTATGCACTTCTCCGTTCTGATCCGGCAATTCAAAATCCGGTGCTTTTATTCCTAACTCTAACATTTACTATTCCTCCGCTTTTGTATTTTTCACCTGTTTTCTTGTTCTTTTATTACCCGAAATCATTTTATGACCAGAATAGACTGCCATAATCATGCATATCAGAGAGCCAAATGCAAAGTATTTGTGTGCTGCTTTTAACCCTTTATATCCTGTATAAAAAGTTCCAATCATTGTGATCAATGCTCCTACTGACCAATATTTATGTGCTTTCATGTAATTCCTCCATTTTTTCAGTGTATTCAATTCTAATTATACGCTACCATATTCCTATGTCAATTTGATAATAGAGCATTCCTATAAAATTTTTCAAAATATCATTGTCAAAACTATGTATTGTTATCCTTTAATTTTTCTTTGAAATAATTGACAAAAAGCTTGCTTTCAGGAGATTACTATTTAATCTCTTTTCCATCTATATATAGTTGAAATTTATCAGGATTATTGACAATATCATAGTCCTTTCCGTATTCTACAGGTCTATATTCGGCTGTCATTACCGATTCCCCGTCTTCAATATCCTCTTTCCATAAATAGATGTGCATATCAATGCTCGTCGCATATCCTCTGTCTGTGGAGAATTTTGTCGAATGAAAAGAATCATCCTTGTACATCTGCAAAAGTTTTCTTGCAAACGCTTCTCTATCCTCAATATCTTCCCTATTTGCGACCACGGTTATATTTTCATCCCGATTTACAGAAAAAGTTCCAACTACATCTGGTTCGCCTTCTTTATGACTGGATTCAAATTTCCCATAAATACTTCCTGCAGCAATTATCAAGATTGCTGTTCCTGAAATTACTGCAATTATCTTTTTCTTCATATTTTTAATTTCCTTTTAATTTTTTTACTGCGTAATTGATTACTTCTTCCGGTATGGGCCTGTCTCCTTTAAGTGTCATTTTCTTCCATTCTTCCTGCACAGCCGGGTCAGGATTATCAAATCCTGCATCTATGGCTATCTGCATTTCTCTGCGTACTTCTTCTGGTGTTGTGTTATACTTTTCTGCAATCTTCTCATATATAGTTTTCTCTCTCATTCATTTTCCTCCGATATATAAGTGGAATTATATCTTGTTCTATAGAATCAATTTAGCATATTTCTGTTGGCATGAAAAGAGACTTTACAACTTAAAATTGGATAAAAAGGACAAAAAAAGAAGAGCTACTTGCTCTTCCCATATAGTAGTAGTAAAATAATATGTCATGCCAGCGCAATATATTACCTAGAATATCGCTATAACAGGAAAGGGGCTGCATTGTGACAGCCCCTAGTTTACTTCATCACGTTGTCTACATTCTGAATGAACTCGTTCCCTGGTTTATTTTAGCATCGGTCTGGATTTTGTTTCATAAAGATAAATTTTGCCACAGAGCGGTCATATGTTTTAATGTGTCCAAACAGCCAGTCGATTACATTTTTCTGTACAAGTTCACTGAACCGATCTGTCGGTCCTTCATACTCCTGAAGGTATTCATACAGTTCCTGAATTGTCTTTCTAAACTCTTCATGTTTTTCATAATGTTTTTCACGCTCTGGATAACCGGATTTTTCCTGAAGCTTTTCCTCTTCTTTAAAATGAAAGTCAGTATATTCATCCAGATAATCCAGCATTTTGATTGCTTTTACTTTGCTGTCGCCATTTTGACAGGCAGTTACAAAGTT
Source organism: Blautia sp. ZXY-1-B12 (assembly GCF_056339915.1). Lineage (NCBI taxonomy): Bacteria > Bacillati > Bacillota > Clostridia > Lachnospirales > Lachnospiraceae > Blautia > Blautia sp. ZXY-1-B12. The sequence continues at coordinate 8,446 of NZ_JBWJVP010000145.1, forward strand.
CTGGATACGGTCGATCAATTCTTTATGCTGGGTATCAATTGTTTCATTTCCTGTTACTAAATTGTCATCAAAGGTAATGTTTAAATCGTAAGTCATAATTTGACCTCCATTTCTTTTATATGTTCTCTTAGGATCTTTTAATGTCTGGCAGTTTCGTACCTGCATTTTCTGCTTAGTCTTCTACAGGAACGAAAACATCTTTTCCTAATCCGCAGATTGGGCATGTCCAGTCATCTGGAATATCCTCAAATGCAGTTTCTGGATCGATACCAGCGTCTGGATCTCCTACTGCCGGATCATAAATATATCCACATGGTTCACATTCATATTTTATCATAGTCATTTTCCCTTTTCAATGTCGATTTATTTTTGTTACCAAGTTCCTAGCAATTTTTCTAACACTTTGTTTCTTGTATATCTGTATTATACATGATAATTATTCTCTTGTCAATAATAGTAATTATTATTATTATTGTACTTAGCATAAACTGATATTTGAATTGCAAATTTACATATTGTATATATCATGGGAATAGTTGAATAAAAAAATGAACTCTATTCATCAAAGACAAAGTTGCTGGAGAGTTTTTTCCCTCCAACAACTTTCTTCATCTTTAAGTCCATTGAAACACAATACTGTCCAATCAGACTTCATCCAACTATTATATTTATTCTTTTCACACACCTTTCGGCAAATTTCATTTTCCATCAGTACACAGAACATCTTATCATAATCAAATGCCCAAACAGCACCATTCACATGGTTTTCCACTGCTTTCTGATCTATGCTTTTCAAGCGTGTGACCATTTTCTCAATTTCTCCATTTCCCAAGTTACCGATATTTTTGCAGATAAACCGAAAGAAATTCAACGTTGCATATTCGTCATGCCAATGGAACTCTTCTGGATTGTTTTTTATTTTACTGGCTCGCTGCTGTTCTTTGATTATCTGAGCAGCTACACCTTTCATCGAATCTTCGTATCTCATATTACTCACCTACTCTTCCTCTACGCCCAGTGACGGTTTAAATCTTTTATCCTTTGCCTGCGGTACCACGATCTCATAAAAATAAAATCCTAAATATCCAAGGGCCTGCTTCTTCATCTTATAAAAAGAAGTCCTGCCTATTCCCAGTTCCTGCTGCACTTCCACATCTGTCTTATTGTAATGACTGCAAAAGCAGGAATGAAGAATTTCACTGAGTGTCACACCATTGGGAGCATAAAATTTCACCAGTGTCATTCCCCGATAGATCATGTCCGACAAGTCCATAAATAATCATCAGGTTATTCATCTCCCGGTGCATCTTTGGCACGTTCAGCTGATTGATTATAAATGCTCAGGTAGCTTAACGCATATGCCATATCTTCATTGATCTTCTCCTGGCACTCCATATCCAGTTCTTCCAATACGACCTGATTTTCCAAAATCAGCTTCTGGTAACTTGTCATCAGTTCTTTAATATCAGTATAATGTCTTTCGATTGTAACTTCCAGATAATCCTGTGCATGGCTTGCCATCTGGAAGGTAATCTCTTTCATTGATTTAATTGCATAATCTCTGTCTGTCATCAGTTTCAAAATCTCCTTATCATCATCACACTAACTGGCGGTCTTTCAGACCAGTTCGCTTTCCCCATGATTTTGATGGGAAGCAATTACTTACTACAATTTGCAGAAGCGGATATCCAAAAGGCATTGTGGGAGTTGCCTTTGCTGACCGGAATCCATCTTCTTATGTAAAACCTGCAGGAATATAAAGGGAAAGTGACTATCCCTGCCGGTTAATAATCCAAATAATATCGTCTATACCTATCTCTCCTTATGCTGTTTTTCTCTCCATAAACCATTTATCCACTTCGTAAAACAAATGGCTTTCCTGTCCCTGTATCATACAGGTGTACATCATTCCTACACCGCCTGCCTTTCTGCTGGCGCATCGCTCGATTTTCAAAATTCTGTCAATGCTATACTTTCTTCCATCCTCCCATGTAAAAAATATGGGAACCAGCTGTCCGTCTTTCCGAAACTCTGCCACTACATCTACATATACTTTGTTCATGCCGACACCTCACTATAAAATCTCGATTGCTCTTGGCGATGCCGGAATCCTTCGGATATATCCGTTTTGCTCCAACTGCTTGATTCTGGAAAAAGCAGATGATGTTGATTTCACCCCGATCAACTCTCCAAATTCCCGAACTGTCGGCGGATATCCATGCTCCTTCGTATAATTCAAAATACACTGATAACTTTCTTCCTGTTTTCTGGTTAATGCTTTTTTCAAATCTATCCCTCCAATTACCCATGAAAATAACTGTGTGGATGGACCGTGTGCGTACCAGCGTCTAAGTGGGATAAGACTTTATCCTGGTACATTGCCGCTCGCTGTATACTGAAATATCCAAACCGTCGTCTTATCTCATCTACAGTACGATCCAGCTTCTCTAACTTTTCTTTTTTCTCCTGATTTCCAAATAAATCCAACTGCACGGGAATATCATCTAACACAAGATCCGCAGCTCGGATTCCCAGGCTTCTAATGGGATGTTCCCATTTGTAATTATCTTTAAATAGCTGAAATGCTGCAGTTACAATCTCATTTGTAATATTCGTTGGCTGTCGTAAATGTATCTGTCTGGAAAAACTATACAATCCATTATCTCGAACTGTAATTTCTACTGTTTTGCATTTAAATCCATGTTTCCGCAATCGTGCAGCTACACTTTCTGCCAATGCTATTTGAATGATCCAAACATCCAGATCATTTTCCAGATCTCTCGGTGTTGTGGTGCTATTACCTATCGACTTTACTGGAGCTTCATACCCTTCCTTGCAAACCGGATCTTCATCCCAGCCATTTGCGAAAGCCCATAATACATTTCCTATTTTTCCAAAATGGCTCTCTAACAACTTTTCGTCTGATTCCGCAAGTTGCCCGATTGTCCGGATTCCAAGTTTTTGCAATTTCTTATTTGTCTGTCTTCCGACATAAAGCAAATCTGACGCAGGAAGCTGCCATATCCTGTCTTTATAATTTTCTCGATTAAACTCTGTGATTGCATCCGGCTTTTTGTAATCTGAACCAAGTTTCGCATAAATCTTATTCCAGGAAATTCCAATACTCACTGTTACTCCAAGTTCGTATTTAATCCGATGGCTGATTTCTCTCGCAATCGTCATTCCGCTTCCTTTCAGATTTCCACTATCTGATACATCCAGCCAGGCTTCATCAATTCCATATGGCTCAATTTTATCTGTATACTCTGAATAGATTTCCCTTGCCATTTGAGAAAATCGCAAATATAAATCCATCCGTGGTGGTACAAAAATAATTTCCGGGCAAACCTGTTTCGCCTGCCATAATGCCATTCCGGTTTTTACTCCTTTTTTCTTGGCAATATAATTTGCTGTCAGCACAATTCCATGCCGGGCTTCCGGATCACCACCGACTGCCAGAGGCATTCCAGCAAATTCCGGATGATGTAGCATTTCTACACTGGCATAAAAACAGTTCATATCACTATGCAGGATCACACGCTCACTCAAACTTTTCACCTCCCAGCTGCTTCCTTCAACATAATGTCTTATCAATTTCTGTATGTTTAGTATATATCGACATTTCGGAGATAGTCAAGTAACATCTTGGTTGTATTTTCTCCATTTCGGAGATTATTGTTGATTTTATTTCTAACATACGGTATAATGCATATAGAAAATTCAAATAGAAATGAGGCGAACAAATGCGTGATTTCGGGGAAATATTAGCAGAAAATAGAAAAAAGAAAGGATACTCTCAATCAGATCTGGTAAACCTGCTTTCTCAGGAAGGTATTCAGGTCACTACAAAAGCACTCTCCAAATGGGAGAACAATGCACGAGAACCCGCTTTACATGTTTTCCTGACACTTTGCCAGTTACTTGATATCGAAGATATATATGAATCCTTCTTTGGAGAAAATCCATATAACATTATGAGTGGATTGAATGAAGAAGGCAGAAATAAATTGATTGAATTTGCTGATATTTTGAAAGCTTCTAAAAAGTTTTCTCCACTGTCTGCAAAGATTATCCCATTCCATCATCCTGTAGAAATTACCTGGGAACCAGTTTCTGCTGGTACTGGAAATTACCTGGAAGATTCTGTAAAAGAAACCTATGACGTAGGACATCTTGCTCCTGAGCAGACTGACTTTGGTGTGCGGATCTCTGGTGATAGTATGGAGCCACTTTATCATACAGACGATGTTGCATGGATTCAGAAAAAAGATTCTCTTGCTAATGGTGAAATTGGAATCTTCTATCTCAACGGCAATACTTACATCAAGGAATTACACGATGAGCCAGATGGTGTTTATCTGATCTCTTTAAATCAAAAATATCGTCCTATCCAAGTTTTGGAATCTGACTCTTTTAAGATTTTTGGAAAAGTAATCGGGAAATGCAAAGGTGCAGAAATTCCAGGATTTCATTAGATTTCAACAGCAGGTTCATGATCCTACTGATAACAATAAGCAAAGGAAGTGATTGAATGGCAATCAATAATACATTAAAAGATATTCGTGAAGAACGGAATCTCATTCAAGCAGATTTGGCTGAAGCCATAGGTTCCTGCAGCCAGACGATAGGCCGCATCGAACGTGGAGAACGAAATCCCTCTCTTGAGATTGCAATCCGGCTGGCACATTACCTGAAAGTGCCTGTAGAAGATATTTTTCAAGTTGAAGACTGAAGCACAACAGCCAGAAAACCGAGGAGTAAAATCCCCGGTTTTCCTTTTGCTCAAAAATCACTGTAATCCACTTACATTTTCTTCTTTTCTGCCTGCTCCGTCAATCAGGTCATAGCTCATATCCAAAAAGTCCAGTGTCTTAGCCTCACTGACAGAACCATCCAGTAAAATCGTGATCCAGTGCTGCTTATTCATATGGTATCCAGGTAAAAATCCATAAGTCTGAATAATCATATTCGTCATGTCCGGATCACACTTTACGTCCATGATATCAACCGGATCTTTTCCTTCTAATCCCAGTTTCGATTTTTCAACCGTCATGACCACAGCATACCATTTTCCATTCTTATGTCGTAGCACAGCATTATCTGGTGATTGTGCCCATAAATACTCCGGCACCGTACCATACTGTTTCTTCACATATTCAAAAATTTCTTCTTTCTTCACAGTTTATTCAACTCCTGATTCTTCTGATATCCTGCCCATAATCATACCATATTTTCAGTTCCCGTACTACCTGCCAAATTCTTTTGCATTTTCCCGGTTCTCCTGACTTTAACTAATAGAGGGGTAAAACAGCAAGGACAGGAAGTGAGGATACACTTCCGGAAAATCCCAATTTAGGGTACCCTGCCCTGAATTGAAAAACGCTGAAAGCAACGATACTACTGCCCTCTCAGAAAGGAGAAACTGCTAATGGCTGAAAGAAAAAGAAACAAAGAAATTCATTTTTATGTCACAGAAGAAGAACGAAAGCTAATCCGCAGGAAGATGATAGAATCAAAAACCAAGAACATGGGAGCTTATCTGCGTAAGATGGCAATCGACGGCTACATCGTCAACACAGATACAACTCCTCTGAAGAAACAGTATGAGGAAATGCACAAGATTGGCATAAATATCAACCAGATTGCAAAAAAGGTAAATACCACCGGAGATCTATATCCGGAAGAAATGCAAGAATTGAAAGAGATGGTGAAAGAACTATGGCATATATTAAGATCTTCCCCATTAAAGTAACAGACAAGAAAGCTCTGGACTATATCACGAATCCAGACAAGACTGATGAAAAACTGCTGGTTTCCAGTTTTGGCTGTTCCCCGGAAACTGCTGATCTCGAATTTTCCATGACTAGAGAAATGGCAAAAAAGAATGGAATGGACAAAGGTAATAACCTGGCATTTCATCTGATCCAGTCATTTAAACCTGGAGAAGTTGATGCCGAAACTGCCCATCGCTTAGGACAGCAATTTGCAGCCGAAGTACTGAAAGGAAAATATGAATACGTGATCAGTACCCATGTTGATAAAAAGCACATTCATAACCATATCATCTTCAACGCTGCAAGCTTTGTTGATCATCACAAGTATGTTTCCAATAAGCGGAGCTACCATAAACTCTGCAGAATCAGTAATCGTATCTGCCTGGAAAATGGACTTGCCACCAGTATGCCAACCGGAGAAAAAGGAAAAAGCTATAAAGAGAACATGGAATATCATCGTGGCACCAGTTGGAAAGCCAAGCTACGTGTTGCAGTTGATAAAGCAATCTGGACTTCCATCAACTATGAGGAATTTCTACAAAAAATGCAGTTAGCTGGATATGAAGTCCGGCAGGGAAAGCATCTTTCTTTCCGTGCACCGGAACAAAAAAATTTCACTTATATGAAATCTCTGGGAAGTTATTATACGGAAGAAAACGTCCGCATCCACTTAGCTAAAAATCGTAGCAAAGTGAAAACTCCAAAACATCTGTCCAGAGAAGCTCGCCTGTATATCAATATCTCCACGTATGTAACGACTGGCAATCGAGAAGGATTTGAACATTGGGCAAAACTCAATAATCTAAAAGAGGCAGCCCGCACCTTCAACTATCTTTCAGAAAATAACCTACTGAATTATGAGGATTTCAGGCAGCATGTTTCTGATGTTGATGCTTCTGTTAAAGCGGCTGATCAGAGAATAGCACACATCACCAGTGAGCTAAGCACGCAGAAAGTCATTCAGAAACACTGTGATTCTTACCGGCTCTGCCGTAAAGTGATAGAAGATTGCAAATCTGCAAAAAATCCAAAAGAATACCGTTCCAAGCATCTGGCAGAATACCAACTCCACGATTCACTAAAAAAAGAGCTTCAGGATCTCGGTGTTACCAAAATCCCTAGCTCTGAAAAAATCCAGAAGCGGATTGAAAATCTTGAATCTGAACAAGCTGCTACCGTCCGGGAAAAACAGAAATTACAGAAAAAGCAGAAAACACTGGATATCATTCAGCAAAATTTCTCTGTGCTGCTCGATGCTCCTGAAATCAATTCAGACTTACTTCCGGCAAAACGGGAACCTGTTTCTGTCACAAGAGATAAATAAGATTGCACTGACAACTCAATTATTCTCTTCCAAATCTTCCCAAGGTTTCAGACCCATTTCCTCCCAGGTGACACCATACGGTGCACCTCCGGAGGTATAACCGGCAATAACGAAAAATCTGTCATCTTGCAAGATTTCTTCTTTAGCCAGATTATCTCTTGTTTCTTGTTTCCGTCTTGCTCGCCTCTGCTGCTTCTTTTGTTTCGCAACAGCTGCTTTTTCTTCCGGCGTTTTCTTATGTTTTTTTGCCATAAGTGTTTCTATTATAATTCCATTCTGAATGTCTCTCAGGATACGTTCTTCATAACTCTTTTCACGCTTTTCAACAATTTTATAAAATTCTTCATATTCCGTTTTAGGAGCAAGCGATTGAACTGCCGTAAACAAACTTTTGCATATATCATTCATTTCAGTAGCATCCGGCATTCGCTGATTCTCAAGATAAAACTTCAAGTGCATTTTGTATGTTTTATCTGCTATTGCACTCTTCTGTTTTTGTTTTAAGTCTTTATAGCTTCTGTCGTTCCTCTGCATCTACAATTCCTCATCTGCCTTCTTTCTCCCGTGCCATCAAAAGCATTTTTTCAAAAGACTGAGCGAATCTTTCATCATCTTCCTCCGTCCGCTTCTTCGGTCCCTTGACATGACATTTACGGGAACTTCTTCTGGCTTTTTTACTCAGGTGACGTTCCATTAGCATCTGATCAATATTATCATCCGTGTACCATTTACCTGATTGATGAATAGCATAAGCACCTTTTCCCAATGCCATTGCAGCCACACCATAGTCCTGTGATACGACAATATCTCCTTTATGGCAGATACTAATCAGTTTATAATCTACTGCATCTGCTCCTGCACCGACAACAACAACTTTACTATAAGTCGATGACAGAACATGGTTTGTATCACACAACAACATTACCGGAACACTATTATCTTTTGCAATCTTTTCAATGATCGCAACCACTGGGCAGGCATCTGCATCAACAAATATTTGCATCTTTCTATTTCTCCTCTGAACCATTATAAGAATAAGCTCTGCTGTTCGTATTCTGCCTCTCGTTTTAGCTGAACCGGTACCTGATGCAGAATTTGCTCCATTTTCCTGTCATCGAACCAATCTTTCAGCTGTCCTTTTTCCAATATCAGCGGCATACGATCATGTACTTTTATCATAGATTCATTGGCTGCTGTAGTCATAATCACAAATCGTCGTTCATTCTCAAACCAATCACAGAAGCCAGCCATATACAATACTGGTGCATCATATCTGGAAAATGTATTTTTCTCTTTTAACCGATTCCATTCATAGAACCCACTTGCCGGTATCAAAATGCGGTGATAGAGGATTCCATTTCGAAAAGAAGGTTTATCCATAACAGATTCTGCTCTTGCATTTATAACCAGATTCTTTCCTTGTGACAATGGATATCCCCACTTGCAAACATCCAGTTTCAATCCATGTTCTGATTTTTCAATGATCGGTGCTACATTGGTTGGAAAGATATCTCCTGCAAAATGTTCCTGCCGGATCCGTTGGTCTATATCATGCACTACTTTTTCGATTTCATCTGCCATATCAGAATCAATATAATATCTACCACACATAATACTTCCTTCACTTATAGATTCTATTTCATCAAATATACATCATTTATTTCTAGGCACTTTAAACTCAGTTAATTTATAATTTTGAATCCACCCCATACATTCTTCACCATCTTCATTCTCCCAAATTATCTGTCGCCACTTTTTATATTTATCTATAATTCTAACAACTTTCCCTTCCTCAAGCTTTTCAATTACAATCGAATGGCAGTCATGCTTCAGTCGTACAATAGATTCTCTATTAACGATTCTATATTTAGTCGTATTTAGCTCCTTCGCATCATATCCCATTCCAACGATGTAATAATTATTGACTTGTTGTGTATAATTGTAATTATTTATCGTTGTTGCTGAAGAATTCGTAACTCCCAAAACAACTGATATAATCGTAATAATAAAGTTCAGCCATTCTCGTATTTCTTTAACATCTATCGTTCGTTTTTCTTCTATTGGCAAATTCTGCTTCTCTTTATTTATCGAAAGATTCGTTGCTCTTTCATATTCCGATGCAATAGTTTCTGACACCGTATCAATATCCCATTCTTCGGATTCTGAGAAAACTTGATCGGTAACTCTTCCCAATAAATTTATATGAGGCTTCTGGCATAATGGTGGAAGCCTAACACCATAAATTAACAACACCATATTGAAAAAACACTTGTGTCCTTTAATGTATTAACTGCGAAGAAAAACACAAAAGGAGTATTCACAAGTGGCTTCAGTTAATACATTATGCAAAAGTGTCCTTAATGTCAAGAACACAGTTATAAAAAATTGTAATCTTTACTCTGATAAGAATGGAGTTAAACATATTCGTATCCAAGCAAGACCTAATAAATGGCACGAGAACGACTGCCCATTCTGCCATAAATCATGCCCTGTTTATGATAAACATTCCAGTAGTATAATGCCGAGATATTACGAAGATAACTCGTAGAAAATGCAAAGTCCAGTCGCAAGTTTAGACACGATATTGCTCTTAACAGTCGTATAAAATCAACATTTGCAGGGATTTATCAAATTCCGACATACCGTCTTAGAAAATGAATAATCCCTCGCAATTCATTATGAACTACGAGGGACTGCTTACTGACTGTTAAAGCGGTAGCCGATCTCACGAACACTATCTATGGAAAAGTGAGAGTTTGTATCACAAAGTTTTTTACGAAGATTCCGAATGTGAAAGCCTACGGTATCCTTTTCATTGCCTGCTGATATTTCGCCCCACACCTTATCATAAATCTGCTCGTATGTAAGAACACGACCTTTATTGGCTGCGAGCAAGCAGAGTATATCGTACTCTTTGACGGTCAGTTCAATTTCCTGACCGTTATTGATAACTCTGCGCCGGCTCAAATTGATTTCTAAGCCGGAAAGGGATAATGTCGGCTCATATGAAATCTCTAATTTTTCAAAATCAGGGTGCTGTTTTACAAAAGCCAGCATATCGTCAAAGGCTGTTGAGTCTTGTGCTTTGAACTCCATTATTACGATTCGTCCGATATTATCACCCCCCTTGGTTAGTTTTTTTGTCTTGGACAACATAAGATTTATTGCGTGAGATAATACGATTCATCAATCGTTTTCAGAATAAAATTCACATCGTCATAACGAGAGGAATCGGACTGAGAGCCTAAACTGCATATCAAAAACTCTTTTCCGTGCTGCTGATAAAGCACAATCAAGTTATAGTCGTCAGACAGAGAGCCAGTCTTAATTCCGCATACATTTTCGTTGTAATATTCGGATGTCGGATCAAGGAAGGCGTTTGTATTCTGCCATATTTGTGTACTGCCATCAGGCAGTGTTGCCGTATAAGTGTTTTGAGATACAATTTCTCTAAACCACGAGTATTCCAACAACCGATATACTACTTCTTTCAAATCTAAAGTGGTGGTAAGTGCCTCCATATCAAAACCACTCGGATCATATAAAACTGTGTCTAAGTACCCCTGCTGTTGCAAATGCAGGTTTAAGTTCTCCATGAAAATCCTCACACGCTCTTGACAGCTTTCTGCTTGCGGCGAAAGTAATCCTCCACAATAATCAGCAACCACATAAGCTGCGTCATTCCCTGACGGTACTAACATTGCCGCAAATAGATTGTGTAAAAAGTATTCTTTTTCCTTGATTTGAGCAACAGACGAGCCAGGTTTCGTGAGTGAAATAGCACCATAGTCTGCAACAACGATACTATCAAGGTCTGCTAAAGTTGACGCATACTCAATAACAAACAGCTTGGCTAAACTTGCAGGAATTTGTGGCTCGTTCTCGTTTTTTGAAACAAATATTTCATCATCAGAACAATCCACCAAAATCAGCGATTTTGCATTATAAGAGTCAGGAAAATCTTCTTTGTAGAGAAAACCATTTATTTTATTCTTTACCTCTCTGAAATTTTCCGGCTGCATTGCCCACGGCACAAACATTATACCTATGCCGATACAAACTACAAGCAAAAACAAAAATACTCCAAATCGTTTTTTCTTACGGCGTTTTCTCTGCATATATGTGCTCACCTCCCAACACCAAAACTCCTATGTGCCATTTTTAATCGGCATAATTTGCCTGAATACACTCTGTAAATCCAGACGGATCTCCCAACTTAGCTTTATCAATATTATCACGAAGATATTTGCGTGTGGCGTCATCACAGCGATCTGTTCCCATATAAGGCATATCAAAGGCTTTTTCGAGTTCAGCTAAGGCTTTTGCCGCCCTTTCCGAATCCGTATTGTAAGTATCAAGCCATTCCTGCATCCAAGAATATTCCCAAAGGTTAGATGCTCTTGTATCGCCATATCCTATCTGAAAAGACGCTCCCGTATCTTCGCCTTCCAAAGCATCAGGCGGCGTAAAGCCCTCCGGCCAATTCAAACTCTCAATGGTCGTTAGGTATTCTTCTTCAATGGTAGCAAAGTCCGTGAAACCTCTTGTGTTTGTGTCGGAGTCCGAAGAAGTGGAGCAGCCTGCCAGCATAATCACCAGCAAAGAAATCATAACACACAATAACAGTCTGTACGGTCTTTCGGATTTTGAGATTGTTCGTTTCATTTTGTTTCCTCCTTGAATTGAGTTTTATTATCTAAGAGCCAATGCAGGCTCTAATTTTGCTGCTTTCAATGCTGGTAATAATCCGCCCAATAATGCTGTAAGCACAGACACAGCAACTGCAACAACAGCAACGCTGATTGGATAACTCGGTGTTCCCACCGGGGAATCCACAGGGAGCAACGCTCCAATACAATGCACCAAAATCAGCGAAATCAAAATAGCTGCAAGGCAAACGAATATTGATAAAATCAACTGTGAGCCTAAAACCAATGCCACAATATTTGTTCGTGAAGCACCTATCGCTCTGCGGATCAGCAACTCATGTGTGCGCTGTTCCAATGAAGATAGTCCGATATTGATCTGCCCTAATACGGAAACAAACAGCAACAAAAGCGAAGTAACCAAAAGCCCTAATTGCAGTATGGACAATACCGAATCATAGGTATCTCCAATATCACTCCGCCCAGCACTTTCCCAGTAACCGCCAATGGTATCAGTCAAAATGTCGCCAAGGGCAGAATGTATCTGTTCGATTGTCAGTCCTGTTGTGGGATGCCAATACACATTTGCATTTTGTACTTGCCACATTGCTGGTGCGAAATTGAGGATCGCCGCAGAATCCGCATAGATAGTCGGAAAATCCCTGCCATCGTTTACTACTCCGACAATATTGAATGGGGTTAACGAAAGTGTGCTTTTTACATTTCCTGCAGCATAGGGCGAATCATTAAAATAGTTTTTAGCTTCTTTGTTTATGACCACTTCAAGCGAGCCGCCCTCACTCGAAGGCTCTAACCATCTACCGGATGTCATTGGAAGATTATAGACTTGACTATATGCCTCCGTGGTGCAAACTAAATCAAAAGCCATCAGGTTTTGGTAAACATCATTCGGCGGTATTGGCGTTAAATCTTTCATTGGTGCAAATCGAATATCTTCTCCCATAGAAAAAGTAACAGCGGCTACATCATCAATGGCTTCAAATCTCTGGAATAATTGTTCCATTTTATTTCTATCGTGAAAATCGGATTCCGTTATCACGAATGAGTAAGTAGGTGACCAGCCATATACCTGTGCGTTTACGGAAATCAAATACTCCCGTCCAAGCGTACCAACTAATACCGATCCAAGCATTGCGATAATGCCTACAAGCATTGAAACACTTGTCAGAATACTTCTAAGTGGAGACAGACGAAGGTCTTTAAGTATCATTTTTAGCACAAGTTATCCTCCCTCCATCCATTTCAAAAATCGTATCACAGGTATCTGCAATATCAGGATCGTGCGTAACCAACAGCAGCATAATTCCATTTTCTTTTACGACGCTGTGCAACAGTTCCATAATCTGCGTTCCCGTCTTTTTATCCAACGCTCCCGTAGGCTCATCACATAAAATGGCTTCCGGAGATACTGCAAGCGCCCTTGCGATTGCAACTCTTTGTTGTTCACCGCCGGACAAATTGATTGGGTAATCATTTTCCTTGCTTTCTAAGCCGACACTTTTTAGCAAGCCTGTAATTATCTCGTGACGCTGTTTGGCGGTAAACGACTTTTTGGCATAGAGTAGGGGTAATTCGATATTTTCCCATACCCGCAAGTGCTTAATCAGAGAGTAGTTCTGAAATACAAATCCGATATTATTGGCTCGCAGTATAGACAGATCACGGTCTTTCAAAGCAGAAATAGATATACCATCATAAAGGTACTCGCCCTCATATTCCCGATTTAACAAGCCAATAATGGATATAAGGCTTGTTTTGCCTGAGCCGGACTTTCCGACAATGGCATAACTGCGCCCTCGTTGCAATTCCATATTAGCGTTGGTTACTGTTGTCAGCATATCGCCATTATTCAATTTGACGCTTGCTTTCAAATCCTTTATTTTGATTAAAGTCTTTTCGGAAATTCCTTTCATTTTATCAAATCCCCCTCGGATCAAGGTTTGGCGGAGTAGCAGAAACTACATCGCCCTCCTCTAAGCCGGACAGTATTTCTATATTGGCTCCGTCTGTCACACCCAATGTCACTTTTGTTTCCACTCTTTCTCCATTCGGAGTAATTACAGTAACCAATCCCGTCCCTTGTCTACCCGCTATTACCGACAGCGGCAATATAAGGACATCATTTCTCGTTGTCGCCGTTATGACTACCGTTGCACTTTGCCCCGATTTCACATCGACTGTTTGACTGATCAAGCATTGCAGAATGCCCTCTTGCGGCACGATTCCCGTAAACGCATTTTCATCTGCGGCAGGCGACACCACGGCAATCATATCGGTTGGTCCTACACCATCATATACTTGAAATTTTGCTTTCAACTCTGCATACTCCGGTAAGGTACTCAAAAAATTATCTGCCTCTACATTGAGGGCAAATCCTGTATAATGCACTATCGCTACGGGATAATTACTCGGTACGCTTTCATTGGATGGGGCAATAGAGGTAATTGTACCATCCACCGGAGATTTCAATTCTTTGCCGTTCACAGTTCCAATAATTTGCCCGGCAGTGATTTTTTCTTCTAATTCTACCGCTGTATTAAATATGCCATTTTCGGGTGAGGAAATAATAAACGGTACTGCCGGAACAATAGTCGTTTGCGTTGAAACGGTTGGAGTAATTGTCCCTCGTACAACTGATACCGTTTTTTCTGCGGATGTTGCGCTATCTGTAAGATTGTTTTCGTCTGTCTGCCCAATTGCAGAGCAGGCAGATAGCGTAAATACAAGAAACAAAATAGAACATAGCAGCATTTGTTTTCTTAGCAACTTCATCATTCCTCCTTATGCTGTATCACAAAAAATACGAGCCTCTATCTTGATACTTTTATTGTACCAAAACAGAAGCCCGTATTTTCTTGATTGCTCGTAAGGTATTCCTCTTTTTTTCTATGCAAATTCTTACAATTTTCCTACGCCAACGGCAAAGTAATTGAAAACTTGTTTTGATCCTCTTGGCTCTCTGCAACGATTGTACCATTGTGTAGTTCAACAATCTGCTTTGCAATCGCCAAACCTAATCCAGCTCCTCCACTGCTTGTACTTCTCGCTGCGTCAAGCCGATAAAACTGCTCGAAAATCCTGTTTAACTTTTCTTCCGGCAGAGTATCGCCGTGGTTACAAAAAATAATGCTGACCGTATCTTCCTGACATTGTGCGCTGATCGTGATATCCGTATTTTCAAAACTGTAGATAACCGCATTTCTCAAAAGGTTATCAAAAACACGCTGAATTTTGTCTGCGTCACATCGAAGCATTATATCATCATCAACACAAAGATTACATTGCAAATTCTTTGATTTGAGCATAGGCTTAAATTCATATACAAGTTGCTCCAGCAGGCGAGTTAAATTGATTTTCGTGTATTGTAATGTAATATCGTATATATTGAATCGTGTTATCTCGAAAAACTCGTTAATCAGATCCTCTAACCGTTCTGCCTTACCAAGAGTGATTGAAAGGTACTTTTCTCGAAGTTCCTTTGAGATTTGCGACTCATCACGCAGTAAAGTAAGATACCCGATTACAGAAGAAAGCGGTGTTTTCAAATCGTGTGCAAGATACATAATCAGGTCATTTTTTCGCTGCTCATTTTCTTTTGCAAGCCTTGCATTACTTTCAGCCTCTTGTTTTAACTGATTGATGTTAGCGGCGATTTCACTCAACTCCGGGGACATTTCAATGTAACTGACATTCTGATCGAACATTTTTCCTGTCGCAGCCTGTACCTCGTACACATAGGCGACTACTTTTTTCAAAAGTAGGTATGTCAAGTATATAATACAGCCACCCCACACGATTACAGCCACTATATAAAGATATACTGTTCTGTAATACAAGTAATAATACAAAACATACTTGCGGAGAATTTCCTCTGCCATAATTCCTAAAAGAAAAGTACCGCCAAAAATAAGCACAGAACAAATCGCACATTGAATTACATACCCTTTGAACAAGGTAGAGAGCAGATAGTTTTTTTCTTTTTTATTCAATTTCATACCCTACCCCCCAAACAGTTTTAATGAACTTCGGATTTTTTGAAGGTTCATTCAATTTTTCCCGAAGCCGCCCAATGTGCGCCATTACCGTATTGTTACTGTTGCGAAGATACTTTTCTTTCCACACGGCTTCAAATAATTCCTCCGAGGCGACAACTTTACCCTGATGTTCGCACAGATACCACAGAATAGAAAACTCCAACGGAGTCAAGGCTATTTCTTTGCCATACAAGTAGCACTTGTGGCTGACTCTGTTTATCAGTAGACCTCTGATGTCATACTCGTCTTTTTCTTCGGATTGGCTCAAATTAGGACTGTTATAGCTCTGATAACGCCTTAATTGCGTCTTTACTCTTGCCACAACCTCTAAAGGATTAAACGGTTTCGTTATATAATCATCCGCACCAATCGTAAGCCCCATAATCTTGTCGCTATCCTCAATTTTGGCGGTAAGCATAATAATAGGGAAGTAAAACTTTTCCCGAATTTTTTGGCAAAGTCGAAAACCATCAATATCCGGCAGCATAATATCAAGTATCGCTAAATCAATCTGCGACTGTTTGATACATTTCATCGCCTCTAACCCATTATAACATTTATATACTGAATAACCATCGTTACTCAAATACACTTCAAGCAGATCAACGATTTCTTTTTCGTCATCCACAATTAAAATCTTCTTGTTCATTGATCCTACACCTCATTTTCGGGTACGGCTTCCATTATGTCGCCAAAATCACACTCTAAGTATTCACATATATTCAACAGCACGGGAAGGGTAACATTTTCATTTTTTCCGAGTTTCGCAAATGTACTTTTGCTTGCCCCGACCGCTTCTCGTAATTGACTCTTTTTCATTTCCTTGTCAATCAGAAGTTTCCAAAGTTTGTTGTACCGTACTTTCATTTCCGCACCTCCACCCAAATATAGTTTGTATTATGGCACTTTGAGAGTGAAATTGCAATTATTAAGTCTGTATTTTGAAACTTTTAGTTTTCAAACCGGCGCAATATCTTTCTGATGTAATCCAACCGCCTGCAAAATGCAGGCGGCTTGTGTATTTTAATAGGCAGGTGCGCCGTAGCCAAGAATCTCGTAATAACCGATAGAATACTCATTGACTCGGCAACTGTCGCCGGAGTTGCCCTCGACCGTATAAACCTTGCCGTTTTCGACCTTTTAAACAATACCCGTATGGTCGGATAATCCATCCTGACCACTTTCGTCTGCCCAATCGAAGAAAATAATCATTCCGGGGGCAGGCTCGGCGCTGCCATCCAGCCATTGTCCACGATCCTTAAACCATTGTACTCCGTTGACACAGCCTGCATATTTGGGGATAACTCCAGCATCGATATAGCCGCACTCGTTGGCACACCAAGATACAAAGCAAGCACACCATTCTACACGGGAGTTAAAACCGTACCACGACCAATACGGCTGACCGCCCACATTGCCAACCTGAGAGAGTGCAACGGTCACGATCTGTCCGTCGCCGCCTGTAATGCCGTAAAGCACCTGTGACCAAAGGGAATTGTTTTCATCCGCAAGCAGTTCAGCGAGGTAGCCTTTCTGTTCTTCGTTAAAACCATATTGCGCCGCCATTTCCTCGGCAGTCTTGTGGCTGACGGTAATATACAGATAGGTTTGTGTGACCGTGCTTTCAGTTTCCACGATATTACCGTGTCCGTCATCGGTTTCGGTAATAACTGTTTCGGTCTTGCTCTCTGTTCGGGAAGATATTTGATTCATCTCCCAAAAGATGTCTTTTAAGAGTTGCTTTTTGCCATCGTCCATTGTGGCAACCTCTTGGGGGTTATCTTGATCCGTATTCGTTTTTACAGAGTAAACGGCAAGCACCTCTTTCCAAACGGCTCTGCTGCCACTCATTTCAAGAACATCATAGGATACCGAGTTCTTTTCCTCTTGCAGCTTGGTATCGTATTCGGTATTGATTTCCTGCACAACGGTCTGCATACTCATTCCAGTGCCGGAATCTTCGTCTGAGAAGAAAATGCCAAATACTGAGCCGAGGATCATACCAATCAGGCAAATCACGATAATAACCAAAACCGCCACCCAGCCGCCTGCGGCGATAGCGGCAATCAAGGCTTTCGTTCCGGCAATAATCGCTTTAATGGCAAGTGCGGTCGCTTTGGCAATCGCCTTTACCGTAACCACGGCGGCTTTTGCCGCAGCCCTTGCCGCTTGTGCTGCTCTCTGTGCAGTTTTAACCGTAATGATTGAATCCACCTAAAAATCCTGGATTGCTATGCCCCCGCTTATGCCCCTTGTCATCATAATGGTTTAAACCGCCAAAGAATCCTGGTCGACTCTCACCTACTTTATGCCCGTTATTGTCATAATGATTCATACCACCAAAAAAGGAAGGCGAACTATGTCCGATTTTCTTTCCATTTGCATCATAGTCGTTCATACCACCAAAGAATCCTGGTCTGCTCTCGCCTACTTTTTTCCGTTTGCATCATAATGGTTTATGGATCCAAAGAATCCTGGTCTGCTATATCCTTTTTTACTCATAATGTCACCCTCCTGACTCTATTAGCCTCTTGTTTGATCTCAGAATAACACACTTTTCTCATTTGGAAGTCGCATAACAGGCGACATTCTTTTATCGCATTTACATTCATTATACCATTTATAATTCTTCCGACAATACGCAATAAAGCCGGAAGCCACGTTATCATCCATGACCTCCGACTCGTTCTGCTTATTCTACACTGTCCTTACACCCAAATCAACTCCTCTCTCCGTTTTATCTTTTCCCTGCTTTTCTTGAATAATCCTCTTATTGATCTCAAGCCGTTCATGAATGGATAATTTCTTATCTTTTCCATCTACCGCCTGCTTCTGCTGTGCCGGTTTTCTATCTGTTTTTCCTACATCCTTAACAACTTCATTCGCTTCGGTACTTGTTACCCTCTCATCTGCTCTTCCTTCATATCTTTCTGCTATCTGCTGTTCTCGTCTCTCCTTCACACCTTTTTCCTCCAGATTGCAAAAACTCTGCAGATACGGAAGCACATGATTCTGCATGTCTGTCAGATCTTCCATATACTTTTGGAACTCTTCACTTCCTTTGCCTTTCTGGTAATTGATCCAATCTTCATCTGTAAGCTTCATTTCATTATCATACTTCAACTGACTCACAATACCGCCATGTCCATTTCCAATATCCATTGACTTCTTAAAATGATGCAGCATCTGTTCACCTTTTTCCGCATAATATACAGTCACATATATCTTTGCAATTTTTGTAGGTTCCTCTGTCTTCGGATCACGTTTTGCATACCATTCTTTATCCATTTCTGCTGTTTTTGCATCCAGCTCAGACAGCTTCTGACATCTTGGATTCATGAGATCACTTTCTTCACAATAGTTTACATACACCATTGGTTCCATATCCTTTGGAAGTTCAGGTTCATAGGCTTTCAGTCTTTCAATCAATACTCCTGCACGAACAGACAGATCGCATTCTTCGTCTACAATATCCTTCAGATATGAAATATAGGAATGAATATTTCCACTTCTCAAATCCAGCATTACTTCCTGCACCGTATTTTCTCCCCTCTCCACATTATCTCGATACTCATACGGATCAAAAGCTTCTGCAATCTCATCCAGTGCCTCTGCCAGCTGTTCTGTGGTCATTTTCTCAGGATACATTGCTTCTCGAACATCCCTCATCGGTACATACTTGTAGTCCGGCAATGCTTCATGAAATTTCTCGATCCCTTCCCGTACCAGTGCAAGTTCTCCATAAAATCGAACATCATCCATCAGATTTCCGAATACGGTATTCCCTTTAACGATCGCAAATTCGGCTTCATCATAGTAACTGTCTTCCGGATCACGATAAATAATTCCCATTGAGCATGCCAGATACGCAGTTTTAGGATTCTCCCTATATTTTTCATAGACCGCAGCAATCTGATTAACATCGGTACTTTTTTCATAAGCTCCCATATCATGGAACTCATCACATTCTGTGGCGAAATATTCCAGATAAGGCTCTTTCTTCGGTGGCATATTATTAAGGACGTTATCAATCATGTTATAATTCGCCTCTTCCAGTTCCTCCACCTTTGCCAAAGGCTTATATTCGCCCTGGCTTTTCTGAATCTCTGCCATTACAACTTCATCCATTTCTTCTACTTTTTCCATCAACTGATCATAATCTCCACGGATGCGTTCTCCAGTCCAGCCTTCGTCTTCCAGAAGTTCCTCTGCCGCTTCTTCAATAGAAATTTGATCATTTTCATAGACGCCACCATCCATCAGACGAAAATCTTCATCGTAAAACGAATAATCATATCCTTCTTCTGTTCTCTGAATAGCAAAGTAACGTTCTCCTACCTCATATGCCAGTTCACTAAGAACCTGTTCTTCCAGATTCAGGAAAGAATCCAGCTGTTCAAAACTGATACTGTCTACAAAATGAGCGGTTACTTTTTCCCCGTCATTCAGAACTATGATATCACTGACAGACAGGGAATGCCCACGGAAATCTTCCGGTCTATCAATGTTGAACCTTTCAAAAATATCATCCAGTGACATATTTCCCGATAATTCCCCAACATAGACCAGCTTATAATCTTCTTTTTTTATCTGCATACCATGACTTTCAATAAAGCGCATATTCATAAATGCATAGTTTTCGCCCGGTGAATCGTCCTTGATCTGATAAATACCAAAGGTTCGCCTTGTTCCTAACAACAGGTTTGCCTCTTTCAAAGACTGAATCTGCGGATATTTCTGCATTTCCCATTCCAGGTTACGGAAACGCTCCAGTTCTGTCATAGACATCTGATAATGCTCCGGTCCTCGTTCAATTTCCATGCGTTCCGTGACATACATTGGTGATGAAAAATTAGTGATCAGATAGATATCTGCTCCGGCATCGTATAATTTCAGTGCTTCTTCCTGCTCAATGACACTCATAGGCTCCTGAAATGCTCCAAAATCTTCATCGGCATAATCCAGGTCATTCTCCTCTATCCGTTCCCACATCTGCGATTCCATGCCAAACAGACCTTCATGCGCCTGTATCATTTCTTTACTTGCATACTCTCCCTTGCTGCCATCGCTGCCCAGGCAATAAATCTTAGAACCCATTCTGTGATAATCCAAAGCTGCTTCTTTTCTAAGCGGCACCATGTCTTCTGCTGTATATCCATAATCACGTAATTCCAGCTTACCTATGGTTGGATCTGGTAGATCCTGAATATCCATTCTTGCATCATCCAGTAGATCCTCTACCCCTTCTTCATCTGCCTGGATCACTGCATCTGCTAGATTTCTTACCAGAGTCCTAACTTTCTCTTCCTCACCGATCAGATTCGCATATTCAAAAAGCTGTTCTTTTACATCTGTTGGAAATTCTATGCCTCTACGCTCTGCCTGACTGATCTGTCCCTGCGTGTATTCCTGCATTTTCTGTGTTTCTCTACCCGTTATCCTGTTTCTTGCCATATAAATTCCTCCTGTGTTCTAAAAAATGGCATAACCGACAGAACCTTCTTCTACCAAATTATGCCATCTTTCCTCTTTATTCCAGACCGAAGTCCCGTTTTCTGGTTTCCTTGCCAGTTTCACTTTCCCGCTGACTCTTTTCCTTATAAATCTGCAGTTTCTCATGGATAGAACCTCGTGCCGGTCTTTCTTCTTTCTCTTTTGATTCCGACTGCTCTGTTTCTGTATCTTCCCGTTCATCCATATTGAGAAGTGCATTTAACTCTGACAGTCGCTCCAGTTTTTGGTTCAGTTCCTCTTCTTTTGGAAATGGCTTCCCGACTTCCTCTTTGGCGTTTGTCATCTGCTCCTGTACCGTTTCCAGCCGTTGTTCTGCTTCTGCCAGTTTCTCCGGATAACTTTCTAAAAGATTATTGATACGAGTGATATTTCCTAGAGCATCGGCTCCCAATCGAACTTTAGCTACCGATTCATGCTTTACAGACAGGATAAACTCTTTGCTCCAACTGTCGAATTGGATTCTCATGTTAAATCCCTGATAGCTTCCAATATCCATAGCTGCATCCACAGACTTAATTTCTTTGCAGACCGCCAGAAGAGCCGCTCCTGCCTCTTTCTTTTCTGTGAACACTTTGCCACTGATTTCCATAGAAAACTGCTCTGGATCTGTGATTTTGTACTCAGTAAAATGAGCGATGTCTGCCTTGTAGCTGTCAATGATCTCTGTCAGTTTTGCAATCTGTTGTGGAAAATTCCTTGCAATATCATCTTCCAGTCGATACTGGTTATTCATGTGGTTGGCTTTTAAAAGTTTTAATTTTGCCACATCAACATCCAATGCCATCTTCTCTTTTACTGCCGGATTTCCGGTTGCAAGAGCTTTGACCTCTGCATAGGAAAGTGCCGCTTCGTCTACATCTTCACAGCTTCGCACAGGTGCTTTGCTGGTCATAATCTGAGAAATGAATTTCTGCTTGTTCTCAATCAACTGCCACATGTAGCTGTCAAATGTGGATTCAGTTACATACCGGAAGATATGAACCTTTTTATTATGGTTTCCCTGACGGATAATACGTCCTTCCCTCTGTTCCAAGTCAGATGGTTTCCAGCCAATATCCAGATGATGCAACGCAATCAGACGATCCTGCACATTGGTTCCTGCACCCATCTTTGCTGTAGAACCAATCAAAAAACGAACCTGTCCGGATTTCACTTTTCCAAACAGCTCCGTCTTCTTTGCTTCTGTATTTGCATCATGAATAAAAGCAATCTCTTTTTCCGGCACTCCTTTTTCCATCAGTTTCCGTTTCAGGTCGTCGTAGACATTAAAACTGCCATCGCCTTTCGGTGTACTCAAATCACAGAAAATCAATTGTGCTGATTTCTGTGCTGCTGTGTCTTTCCAGATTTCATAGCTTTTCTCTGCACAGACTGATATCTTGCTTTCCGGATTGTCTGGCAATAATTCGTTCACTAAACGCTGATCCAATGCTAACTTTCTTCCATCATTGGTGATTTTCAGCATATTATCAACCGCGGCATCTACTCCGCCATTTCTGACAACTTCCGCACGTTCTCCAAGGCTTTCTACGATTTCTTTCTGCTGTTCCGTTGGTTTCAGCACCACTGTTTCATATTCTGCTTCCGGCACAGGAAGCTTTAACTGATCGGAAGTCTTGATATCTGCAATCTCCTTGAACATATTCATCAGTTCCGGGATATTATAAAACCGTGCAAATCTGGACTTTGCACGATATCCTGTTCCTTCGGGAGCAAGTTCGATGCTCGTGACAACTTCTCCAAAAGTGGAAGCCCAGGAATCAAACAGTCCAAGTCCCATATTTTGTAATTTACTGTTCTGCAGATATCGCTGCATAACATATAATTCCGTCATACTATTGCTGATTGGTGTGCCCGTGGCAAAAGTAATGCCTTTTCCTCCAGTAATCTCATCCAGATACTGACATTTATTGAACATATCTGCCGACTTCTGTGCTTCGTTCTGTGCAATCCCGGCTACATTCCTCATTTTTGTATAGAGAAACGCATTTTTATAGCTGTGTGCTTCATCTACATACAAGTGATCTACTCCCAGTTCTTCAAACGTAACTACCTGATCTTTTTTTTCTTTCTGATTCAGCTTTTCCAGCCTTGTCTGCAGTGTCTTTCTGGTTTTTTCAATCTGTTTGACGGTATAACGTCCGCCATCCTGTTCATACCTTGCACTCTGAATCGCCATTTCCAGATCATCAATCTGCTTCCGCAGCATAGCTTCCTGCCTCTCATCAGAGATTGGTATACGCTCAAACTGGGAATGACCAATAATAATAGCATCGTAATTTCCCATAGCGATTCTGGCACAGAACTTTTTCCGGTTCGCCGGTTCAAAATCTTTCTTGGTTGCTACCAGGATATTGGCTCCCGGATATAACTGCAGGAATTCTGCTCCCCACTGCTCTGTCAGATGATTCGGCACGACAAATAAATTCTTCTGTGATAATCCCAGACGTTTGCTCTCCATTGCAGCCGCTACCATCTCGTAAGTCTTCCCAGCTCCTACTACATGAGCCAGAAGCACATTCTCTCCGTAAAGCTGATGTGCAACAGCATTTTTCTGATGCGGGCGAAGCTCTATTTCCGGATTCATTCCTGGGAAAGTCAAATGACTGCCATCATATTCACGGGGACGGATACTGTTAAATCGTTCATTGTAAACTTTTACCAGTCTTTCACGCCTCTGCTGATCTTTAAAAATCCAATCCTTAAATGCTGCTTTCATGGCATCCTGCTTCTGTGATGCCAGCATGGTTTCTTTCTTATTGAGGACACGGATTTCATCACCATTCTCATTGACACTCTTATCATAAATGCGGACATCTTTCAGGTTCAGGGTATCTTCCAGAATCTTATAGGCATTTGCTCTCTCAGTTCCATACGTTGCATAGGCAAACGCATTCCTTGGACTATCTGCATTTTTTCCAGTAATACGCCATTCACCATTGACCTCAGAGTATTTTACCTGTATTTCCTTCTGTGCAAGATACCACGGGGTATGAAGCAGTTCCACCATAAAAGCCTGATAATCCGAAGGCTCAATCCATGTAGCTCCAACACGCACCTCAATCTCAGACGCTTCCAGATTTCTCGGCTGAACTGCCTCTAATGCACGGACATTCGGTGTAAATTCCGGACGATTCTCTGCAAAGGTTCTCGCAGTATTTAATTTATCCCTGACATTTCCGGACAGATATTCATCTCCGCTTTCCCACTGGTCTGTCAGTGGATTCTTAAAGATAACTCCAACCAGTTCTTCTGTGATTTTCTCTTCGGTCTTTCCAGTCAGCTTTGCCATATAAGGAAGGTCTACCTTTGCCCTTTCGTTAAGAGACAATGCAAGTGCTTCTGTGGCTGTCTCAACGCTTGTCACAGCGACCGCCTTTTTAATGGTTCGCTTAGTAAACATGTCCGCTTTTCGTTTCAGCGTTCCATCTTCATTCAAGTCTTCCAGTGAACACAGCAGACAATAAGAAGAGTCATCAGAAAATGCACGTTTGTTAGCATTACTTCCAATGACTCCATACTTTGCTGTGTAGGTATCATATACCTGATTCAGTTTCTCCTGCTGTTTCTGGATTTCTTCGTCTGCTACAAATTCCTCCATCTGCATGGCGATCAATTCACGAACAGTATCACGGATTGCAACCATGCCTTTCACA
>NZ_JBWJVP010000146.1:0-3281 GCF_056339915.1 Blautia sp. ZXY-1-B12
CTTATCATAAATGCGGACATCTTTCAGGTTCAGGGTATCTTCCAGAATCTTATAGGCATTTGCTCTCTCAGTTCCATACGTTGCATAGGCAAACGCATTCCTTGGACTATCTGCATTTTTTCCAGTAATACGCCATTCACCATTGACCTCAGAGTATTTTACCTGTATTTCCTTCTGTGCAAGATACCACGGGGTATGAAGCAGTTCCACCATAAAAGCCTGATAATCCGAAGGCTCAATCCATGTAGCTCCAACACGCACCTCAATCTCAGACGCTTCCAGATTTCTCGGCTGAACTGCCTCTAATGCACGGACATTCGGTGTAAATTCCGGACGATTCTCTGCAAAGGTTCTCGCAGTATTTAATTTATCCCTGACATTTCCGGACAGATATTCATCTCCGCTTTCCCACTGGTCTGTCAGTGGATTCTTAAAGATAACTCCAACCAGTTCTTCTGTGATTTTCTCTTCGGTCTTTCCAGTCAGCTTTGCCATATAAGGAAGGTCTACCTTTGCCCTTTCGTTAAGAGACAATGCAAGTGCTTCTGTGGCTGTCTCAACGCTTGTCACAGCGACCGCCTTTTTAATGGTTCGCTTAGTAAACATGTCCGCTTTTCGTTTCAGCGTTCCATCTTCATTCAAGTCTTCCAGTGAACACAGCAGACAATAAGAAGAGTCATCAGAAAATGCACGTTTGTTAGCATTACTTCCAATGACTCCATACTTTGCTGTGTAGGTATCATATACCTGATTCAGTTTCTCCTGCTGTTTCTGGATTTCTTCGTCTGCTACAAATTCCTCCATCTGCATGGCGATCAATTCACGAACAGTATCACGGATTGCAACCATGCCTTTCACACGTTCTGCAGTGGCGGCAGGCATTTTCACCTGATTCATCAAAGAGTTGACACGGTAATATACCTGATCATCTACCACCGTATAGCTGTAATTTCTGACATTCGGATCTGCCGGAATACTCTCTGGCATCTCATCCAGTTCTGTTTCCACATCTACTGCCGATACCATGCTTCCATGAATGTTCTTGACCGCTTCTGCAAGCTGGAGTTCAAGGTCAGCACCTTCTATCGGCATACAGGTTGTTTCCATACCATATGGACCCGATACTTCTTTCATCTCACCCAGAATCATTTCAGGATGGTCTGCAAAATACTGGTTGACTGTAATTCCATTGGTATCACTTCCAAGATTCACCCACTCCGGCATCTCTTTTGTCATGCTGTCACGCTTCTGGAAAAACAAAATATCAGCACTGACTTCTGTTCCTGCATTTGCCTTAAAAGCTGTGTTGGGCAGTCGGATTGCTCCCAACAGATCTGCCCTCTCTGCCAGATATTTTCGAACTTCTGGTGATGCCTTGTCCATAGTTCCCTTTGTTGTGATCAGAGCAGCCACACCACCTGGACGTAACTGATCTATCGTTTTGGCAAGAAAGTAATCATGAATCATGAAATTGAAGCGATCATACTGACGGTCATTGACCTTGTATGCACCAAATGGCACATTTCCGATTGTCACGTCAAAGAAATCATTGGGATAATCTGTCTTCTCAAAACCTTTGATCTGAATATTGGCATCAGGATAGAGCAGCTTTGCAATTCTGCCGCTGATGCTGTCCAATTCCACACCATAAAGTTTGGACTGGTTTAGATTCTCCGGAAGCATTCCAAAAAAGTTCCCGACTCCCATAGATGGCTCCAGGATATTTCCCTTTGTAAATCCCAGATTCTCCAACACCTGATACATACTGTCAATCACAATCGGCTGTGTATAATGAGCATTTAAGGTGGAAGCTCTGGCTGCCGCATATTCCTCTGGTGTAAGAACCGTCTTTAATTCCAGATATTCTGTCTCCCATGCAGCTTTTGTTTCATCAAATGCATCTGCAAGACCTCCCCAGCCAACGTATCGGGATAAGATTTCCTGTTCCTCTGGTGTCGCATTACGGTTCTCATCCTCACATTTCTTTAACAGCTGGATAGCCATGATATTGGCACGGAACTTTTCTTTTGCTGTCCCCTGCCCAAGCTCATCATCTGTGATGCGGAAGTTCGTTGCTGGAATCGGTTCTGATATTCCGTTAATCTCTTCCAAAGATTCTTTTTCTTCCGATACCTCAACTTCTCCAGATAATTCTTTTTCTTTTTTATCATAATCTGTCCACACACGATTAGAAATAGCAGTGAAATACGAGGACTCTTCCTCCATTATTTCTTCCCTGATTTCCCGTAATTTATCTAGGGTATCCGCATTTACTGTTTTGTTGTGATAATGATAATAAAGTACTTCTTGTCCAAGTTTTACATCCAGACGTTCCAATTCTTGTGTTGACATTCGATTCCAAATATCATCTTTTTCCGTATGAATCGTGAAACCTTCTCCATCATCATGATATTCTAATGTGTATTGAAGTTGATTCTCTTCTCCCTTAACTTTGCAATCAAAATCATGAATTGTTGTTCTGGTACCAGACATATATTCTGAATCAACTAATTGCAAATCAGTTATATCTTCAGCGGTTAAAGTATCCTGCTCCTGTTGTTCTCCTAACATCTGCTGTGCTTCTTCCAAGTCTGCCAGTTTTTGTGCTTCCTGTCGCTCTTCGTACTTTTCCATTTCCTCCGATGACAAATAATCATCTGTGCGGATTAACTGGCGGACACGTTCTGCAACCTTATTCCACTTTAATAGAACTTCTACTTCTGGATTGCCAATTTTTCCTTTTGCAAGTTTTAATCCTTTTGCATCATGTGATGCGTCGGAAGCACCTGCTCCTGGTATTCCGGGTGAAGAACCACCTGTTCCATATTCATTTTTCAGGAACTCAGCTGCATCTTTCATATCATAATGTTCCATGAAATATTCGTAAATCCGGTTACGTCCTCCGGCAGTAATGCCACCTCTTCTTAACACTGCATCAATTTCATCCTGTGTGATAAAGGAAAGCCCTAGACGTTCTACTTTAAATTGTTGATCCACCCAGGAGAAATCTCTCTGAAGGTCACGAAAACGCTGAGAATATACTGGATTGTGCTGAATTTCCCAACGATGATAATTACTCGGATTTTCATTCATATCCGCTTGTAACCATTCAAACTGCTGATAGATTTCTTTTTTTCCTTCTGGATCTGTCCAAGCGTTCCGAATGGTATCCTGCCAATCCGTATAAGACCGGTATTCTTCCGTATTTCTATTTGTATCTCGGAAATGAAGTGCCAGAAGATCTGTCATTTCTTTCTGTTCCTGCTCGATAGCATTATTGG
>NZ_JBWJVP010000147.1:0-3951 GCF_056339915.1 Blautia sp. ZXY-1-B12
TTATTGATGCACATGAAAAGCAGTTGTGTTATCTGCTTTTGATCCGATCCGTCGTGAAGTTGCACGTGTAGCTCTTGAGAAACTGATCGTAGATGGACGTATCCATCCGGCCAGAATCGAAGAGATGGTTGAAGAAAGCCCAGAGAGAAGTAGAAGCGCAGATTCGCGAAGATGGTGAGAATGCAGCTATGGACGTTGGAGTTCATGGTATTCATCCTGAATTACTGAAACTTCTTGGACGTATGAGTTCCGTTCAAATTATGGACAGAATGCTTTAAGACATTCTATTGAGGTAGCTCAGTTATCCGGAATGCTGGCCGGTGAGGTTGGCGTAGATGTCCGTATGGCTAAGAGAGCAGGTCTTCTTCATGATATTGGTAAATCAATTGACCATGAAGTAGAAGGATCTCATATTCAGATTGGTGTGGATCTCTGTAAGAAGTATAAGGAATCCCAGATTGTTATCAATACGGTCGCATCTCATCATGGTGACTGTGAGCCGGAATCTCTGATCGCATGTATTGTACAGGCTGCAGATGCTATTTCAGCGGCGAGACCTGGTGCAAGAAGAGAAACGCTGGAAACTTATACCAATCGTCTGAAACAACTGGAGGATATTACGAACCAGTTTAAAGGTGTTGATAAATCTTTTGCCATTCAGGCGGGAAGAGAAATACGTGTAATGGTAGTGCCGGAGCATGTTAATGATGCAGATATGGTTCTCCTTGCGCGCGATATTGCGAAACAGATTGAAGCAGAACTTGAATATCCCGGTCAGATTAAAGTCAACGTGATACGTGAAAGCAGAGCGATTGACTATGCGAAATAATATGATTGTTCATTTTATGGACTATCGTGGACAGTTCTTTGCAGATATAAACTGTGCAGATTGTATTTATACAGTCTGTGCAGTTTTTTTATGTTATGTTATAGGAAATTACTCCGTAATGTTCCTATAACATAAAAAAGCCCTCCGGGCACGATTCTTTCTTGTAAAGACAGGAATACTTCCTGGAATTTCTCAGTAAACTGGTACAGGGTGATAGAATGAAGAAAAACAGAACGGGAACCAAAAAATTTCCTGCGCTTATTTTATTTCTTCTTGGATTTCTGGCCGGAAATCTGATACCGAATATAATCTGGAAGGCAAAATGGCAGCAGAAAACATGGGCATCGGTATATTTTCTGAGTACATTTGCAGGAAAAAATACAGGCAATATTGAATATCTGAAAGAAATATTAAAATACAGAGGTGTTTTTTATCTGTTGAATATAATCTGTGGATTTTCGGTTTTTGGTGCGCCGCTTGCTGTTATAACGCTTCTGGGATCAGGATTGTATGCAGGTATGATAATGACTGTTTCTATACTGGAATTTGGATTTGCAGGCGGGGTGATCGGAATGGGACTTTTGCTGCCACAATATTTATTTTACATTCCGGTCTGGCTTTATTCTATGGAACAGGAATGGAAGATATCATCAGAAATATGGAGAGTCTGAGGTATCGATTTCCGGAGAAGTCAGTATTTATCTTAAAAAAATGTGCATTGCAGCAGTAGGATATTTTCTGGGAATACTTATCGAATGCTATGTGAACCCTCTGATCATTGACATTATTCTGAAATATATAAAAATTTTTTAATGACAGATTCACTATATTTAGTATTGGTTGTCATAAAATCTCCGACATATGGTATTTGATGCTGAAAAAGCTCTGAAATACAAGGATTTTTCTCGAAAAAAAGGTTTGATTTTATGTAAAATAAACAGTATAATACATATACATTTTATCGGAGAGAGTACGATTTTCTGCTGATAAACTGCAAAGAGGATTAATTTTCGTCTGATCGCAGGAGCTACAGGCAGCGGATATTTTGATTAAAAGGAAACGGGAGATATGGACATAGTAAATAAGGGAAATTTATTACATATCTGCTATAAGACAAAAAAAACATCGGCAAATACAGAGATCTCATACCAGAGAGATCTGAAAAAAATGGCGGAATTTCTGAAGGAACGGGGGATCAAGTAATTATAAAGATGTAAAAGAACTTGAGCTTGAAGGGTATATCAGTTACATGGAACGTGAGAAGTTTGCGTCGATCTTCCATTTCCAGAAGCGTTGCTTCTATGAGAGCGTTTTTCCAAGTATCTGTGGAAGGAAGGCGTGATCGCAGAGAGATCCGGCAGATAACCTGAAACCTCCGAAGGTTGAGAGAAGGGCACCTCGAGATACTTACCATAGAAGAAGTGGATAAATTACTTCAGCAGCCGAAATTGGATACCCCTAAAAGGGATAAGAGATTCAGCAATGCTGGAATTGCTGTATGCAACAGGTATGAGAGTCAGTGAGATGCTTCATCTTCAGATTTTTGATGTCAATCTCCAGTTTGGATATGTGGTCTGTAATGAGAATGGAAAAGAGAGGATCATCCCTATTGGTATTCCATGCAAGAAGGCAATGGAACGGTATCTGCAAACAGCCAGAACTGTTTTTGTGAAAGATGAGAAAGAAACAGCATTATTTACAAATTGTTCAGGGAAAGCGATGAGCCGTCAGGGATTCTGGAAAGTATTAAAGGGATATGCGGATGATGCCGGTATCAAAAGGGATATTGCCCCGCATACATTGAGACATTCTTTTGCTGTGCATATGCTGCAGAATGGTGCGGATATACGAAGCGTTCAGGAAATGCTGGGACATTCCGATATTTCCACTACGCAGGTTTATCTGGGCATGAATATGAATAAAATGCGTGATGTGTATATGAAAACACATCCACGTCATTAAAAACTTATTATTTATGAGGATTGCTATAATGTCAAATGAAAAAGCTTCTATAGTCTGTTTTGAACAGTTTATAGAAGCTTTTTTAACTGAATCAAGTAAGTCCCCTGCTTTAATTGTGAAGAGCAATAAGCAGTGGGTGGCTGAATAGTTTTTTCCTGTAATGTCATAACATGTGCTATTTACAGATAATGTAATTACAGCGATCCATTTGATCAGAGAGTATGGAATGTTGTTTATAAACAATAACGGATCAACACATCTCAGCAATTGTATACAGAAGACGTTCGGATTCTTCCCATCCAAGACATGGATCGGTAATAGATTTTCCGTAAATATGATCACATCCGATCTTCTGATTTCCCGGTTCAATATAACTCTCGATCATAAGCCCTTTTACCAGAGTATGAAGTTCCGGGTCTACCTGGCGGCTGTGGAGAACCTCTTTTGCAATACGAACCTGCTGGTCATATTGTTTATTAGAATTAGAGTGGTTGGTATCAACGATAACAGCCGGATTTTTAAGGTTTTTCTCCTGATATTTCTCCCAGAGAAGACGAAGATCCTCGTAATGATAGTTCGGGATTGCCTCCCCATGTTTATTTACGGCACCGCGGAGAATTGTATGAGCCAGTTCATTACCTGTTGTTTCTACTTCCCAGCTTCTGTAGATAAAACGATGTCCACCCTGAGCTGCTACAACGGAATTGAGCATAACTGCAAGATCGCCGCTGGTTGGATTTTTCATACCTGCAGGAACTTCCATGCCGCTGACGGTAAGACGATGCTGCTGGTCTTCCACAGAACGTGCACCTACTGCCACATAAGAAAGCAGGTCAGAAAGGTAACGGTAATTTTCCGGATAAAGCATCTCATCTGCACAGGTCATACCACTGGTCCGGATTGCATGGATATGCATTTTACGGATTGCTACAAGCCCTGCAAGAAGATTTGGCTGTTTCTCGGGCATTCGGCTGGTGAACCATACCTTTATAGCCTTCTCCTGTTGTTCTTGGTTTGTTTGTATAAACACGTGGAACAATCAGAACCTTGTCAGCTATTTTCTCCGAACATTGCGTAATCTGGTAAGATAGTCCAGAACAGCATCTTCATTATCTGCTGAACAAGGACCGATGATTGCGAGGAATTTATCGGACTTTCCG
>NZ_JBWJVP010000148.1:0-2718 GCF_056339915.1 Blautia sp. ZXY-1-B12
CATAAGTGTGATATTCTTTTCTCTTCATACACATGCGATAATAAACAATAATCAGCACAAATGTAATGGCAGTGTGAACAATCCATCCGAATATATAGAGTGGAACACCACCAAATGCGGGAATATACGTCTCGCTGTAGAAAAACGGGAACGGAATCATAATTAATACAAACATAATCAGAAAAATAATCAACCATGTCCGTTCGAAGTGTTTCTCAAAAAGTTTCTTCATAGCCTTTTTCCTCCTTTGCTTTTCGAAAGAAAATCATGTAATATATACTATGATTTTCTTTCGATTTTTTGTTAAGTATATACTTTACTTTATATTTTCCATTATACATGCTATAATAAATTTGTAAAGTTTTTACTTATATTTTTATGAAAAAAATATAAAACATTGCATGCGCCATGCAAAGGAAGGACATCGTGTAATATCTATGGATATTTTAGAGCATCTTCAAAAACTTTATCCTGCCCTGACAAAAAAGCAGAAAACAATCGCAGATTATCTAATTGCTAATCCGGAGGAAATCAGCTACATTACACTGGCACAGCTAAGCCATCAGACCGGTACCTCCGAGCTGACTTTGCTTCGTTTTTGTCAAAAACTGGGGTACTCCAACTTTCTGGACTTAAAGGAGCAGTTTCGGGACTATACCCAAAAAATGATTAAGCAGGCCTCCTCTTCTTCCTTTTTTCTGCCAGAGCGTACCTCAGGCGAAGACACCGAGCGGGAACAAATGCTTCATGAAATCTGCAATACAGAGGCCGCAGTTTTCTCTGATTTTATTACCAACATCAATCTGGAATCTGTCATAAAGGCTTCTGATGAAATCCGGAAAAGCACCCGTATCTACATCTTTGCCCATGATATTTCTCTGGTTCCCGGCAAATTTTTACAGAGCCGTTTGGAAATTCTGTACTTGAATTCTGCGTTGATTGATTTATCGGATCTGGAAGTCACCCAGAAGATTATCCAACAGCTGACGGATGGTGACCTGGTAATCTTTTTCTCTTTTCCCCCGCTATTATTTTCCGATTGGAAATATTGCTAAAAAAGCAGCTAAATCAGGGGTACCGATTCTGACCATCACAGACAGTGATACTTCACCGGCAGCTGCGCACAGCACACTATTGCTTCTCTGTCCCACATCTACGAAGCTGTTTTATAACTCTATGACTGCACCTATGGCTATGCTCAATATTCTGGCATCCTGTCTTGTCATCGATAGTGTATCACCATCTGAACGGCAGATTTTTATCGACACTTTGCCATCCTGATTTTTAGCCCAAAAACAAAACCGGATATACAGGTTTCCAACAGAAAGCCATATATCCGGTTTCGTTTTTATTTTCTTTTTACTTCTCATAGGTGCCTTTTCGAATCACCTCTCCATGCTTCATAAAGATCTTTCCCCTGGCTACATAAGTATCCAGCGTCAGATCCTGATCAAACAGCAACAGATCCGCATCGGCCCCCTCTGCCACAGTTCCCTTGATTCCCAGTAAATCCAGCCCCTCTGCCACCTGACAGGTCATATAAGGCAGTGCTTCCTCCAGAGTCATTCCCAGAACCTGTACCATATATTTCAACTCTTTATAAAGTGCATCCACACCAGATACACCTATCTCCAGAAGGCTGCCGTCCTCAGCATAATTAGACCAGCTTCCGTGTCCGTCAGAGCTCATTGTGATATGCTCTGTGGGCAGTCCCCGCTTTTTAGCCTCCAGAACACATTCTCCCGGTGAAGTGTGCATACCGCAGGTCAGATCAATATAACCTCCCCGCTTCAGAAATTCGTAGCCCTCTTCCAGCAACTTTTCATTCCGGTTGACATGAGTGGGACGGAAAATCCGTACAGGAACAGAACTCACCTCCAATGCCCGGAATACCGGCGCAAGACCATCTTTGTCATCTCCCATGTGAAGCACCACAATGCCTGGCTTTCCACTGAGCATTCCCGCCACACGAGCTTTACTTGCAATCTGAACCAACTGATCACCAGTCACATTAGGTGCCCGGTGATCAGATATCGCCAGCTTCACACCCAAAATCTCATTCACGAATACGATGTCCCTGTCTGTTTCACCTGTGATAGTCGGGCTGGGATATCCGTAAGCACCTGTGAGCATATAAGCACTCACGCCCTCCTCACAGAGTACCCGGGTCTTCGCATAAAGATTGTCCACACTCCTGGTGATACCATCCGTACCCAGAAGTCCCACCACTGTTGTGATACCGTTCTCTACCAGTTCTGACATCTGTAATTCCGGTGTCCGCGTATGAAAGCTTCCCTCTCCACCGCCTCCGGTGATATGTACATGTTGATCTAAAAATCCGGGAGTAAGAATCTTGCCCTCTGCATCCAGCACCTCGCACTCCACAGGCAATTCTCTGATGGAATCCTGTATACATTCAATCTTTCCCCCGCAAATCAAAAATTCTCTTGACCGAGATATTCCGGTGCGTAAATCTCTGCATTCTTTACCAATAACATAACTGTTCCCCTTTTTCCCGTAGCTGTTCATTACGCAGATACTCCAAACTATCATGAACAGTTACTTTTCTTTTTTCGTTTCTACTCAAAGTATATACGATGGAATCCGTTTTGTCTATGAAAGTTCTGAATAATTAGCTATATATTTCCACCATCAAGGTACATCCGATATGAATGTTTGTCCCATTGGCAGCTTTCCTGGAGAAGTAATTTCTAATCG
>NZ_JBWJVP010000149.1:0-10326 GCF_056339915.1 Blautia sp. ZXY-1-B12
CTGTTGTGATACCGTTCTCTACCAGTTCTGACATCTGTAATTCCGGTGTCCGCGTATGAAAGCTTCCCTCTCCACCGCCTCCGGTGATATGTACATGTTGATCTAAAAATCCGGGAGTAAGAATCTTGCCCTCTGCATCCAGCACCTCGCACTCCACAGGCAATTCTCTGATGGAATCCTGTATACATTCAATCTTTCCCCCGCAAATCAAAATATCCTCTTTACCGAGATATTCCGGTGCGTAAATCTCTG
The DNA here is from genome assembly GCF_056339915.1 of Blautia sp. ZXY-1-B12. Taxonomy (NCBI): domain Bacteria; kingdom Bacillati; phylum Bacillota; class Clostridia; order Lachnospirales; family Lachnospiraceae; genus Blautia; species Blautia sp. ZXY-1-B12. The sequence goes on from NZ_JBWJVP010000149.1 coordinate 253, forward strand.
CATTCTTTACCAATAACATAACTGTTCCCCTTTTTCCCGTAGCTGTTCATTACGCAGATACTCCAAACTATCATGAACAGTTACTTTTCTTTTTTCGTTTCTACTCAAAGTATATACGATGGAATCCGTTTTGTCTATGAAAGTTCTGAATAATTAGCTATATATTTCCACCATCAAGGTACATCCGATATGAATGTTTGTCCCATTGGCAGCTTTCCTGGAGAAGTAATTTCTAATCGGTTGTCATATACCGCCACCTGTATCGTACCATAATGAATTATCAAAAATAAAATCTAAGGTGGACAGATTGCTTTGTCTATTGTAATATATGCTGTATGGAATTTTACGAGGAGGATTTATCATGGAAGAAAAAATACTTAATTTTATTCTGGAATGTGCAGAAGTCCAGAAATTGGTTCCATTCTCACTTATCGAAGAAGAATTTAATCTTATTCTGGACGAAGCCTTAAAGTCGGTCATTACGGATGCTCTCTGGGATAATGATACTATTTCTGACGTAACTATAGGAACTGATGGTTTTACTGTCACATTTTTCGAGAATTGATCGTAAATATCAAACTAATCAACTGATGACACGAACACAGCCAGAAGCATAAACAAAGTATCTGATAAGCAGACATGATCTAATACCCCCTTATCAGATACTTTTTTATGTTCCATATCTTGCCTACAATTTACGACCGTCTATAGCAATCCTCGTAAATAATGCATTTAAGACAGTTCAGCAGAGTGCGAAAGACAAGGAAGATATCTGCAGGCGTGCTGACGCAAGGCAAAAATATCTGACGCAGATTTCACACTCTGATGGACTGGATTAAGATGCATTATTTTAGAGGATTGCTATAGTCATATTTCTCAAGCCCCAGATTCTCAAAACAATATCTGGGCTTTCCAACACTCTTCCTGCCATATTCGATTGCCTCAGCCGGACAATAGCAGATGCAGGCCATACAATGCGTACAATGCTTTTCCCATACAGGTTTCTTATTTTTCATTGTCACATTGTTTAACGGACAGACTTTTACACATTTGCCGCATCCGGTACAGGTCTGATCTGCATAAAATGCCTTTGCTTTTACAAATGCCGCATAGAAGATATCATTCACCAGACCACTCTCAAAAGATGCACCGAAGCCACTTTTTGATGGAAGCTTCTCTCCATGTTTGATTGCCAACACAGCTTTAGCAATATCAGGACCTGCTGCCACAACAATCTTCTTTGCTTTCTCCACATCAGGAGCATTAAACATGGCAATGTAATTCTCCGGCATAATGATCTGTGCCGTCCCCATATGCTTTAATCCTTTTTTCTCACTCAGTTTTCGATCGTATATATCTGCGCCACCAATACCGCTTCCGCAGCTCATCACATAACAGACATTCTTCGCCCCGACAAATTCTGTCTGTCCGATCCAGTCAGAAACCACATGCGGGATTCTCCATGCATAAGTCGGTACCACCACTACCAGATTCTCTCCTGTCTTAACAGACCCGGTATCGCCCGATTTGATCCCTTTCATTCATACATATCAGTTTTTCCTGCAGGCTGCCGGCAATCCTCTCTGCTATATACTTGCTGTTTCCTGTTCCTGAAAAAGTAAATAACCATGACACATCCTCCTTACATCCAAAAGATACCACATCCGAACAGGTTTCTCAATATCCGCGGAAGCCCTGCTCCAGTATCATTGATCTGTTTTCCATCAAACTCACCATATACAGAAAGTCAAAAAACACCGCAGATTTCTCTGCGGTGCAGCCCGGAAGTATAGCGATAACTTCATGACAAATCTTCATACCAATACGGAATTGTTCAAAAATCTTTCGGAGTCTTACTTGCTTAATTTATGACTGTATTATAAACTGACTTTCGTGATATTATCACACTATTACATAGTAAAAACTCTATTGGTTTTTCCAACAGGGTTCTATCGATTACTCATTTAAGAAGATTCAACTACTCTGAGCTGAAAGCTAATTATATTTCTTGCATAACTTTTTATTTTTATACATATAAGCATCTGCCTCATCCAATAACATCTGCATTGTACCTGACATATCATCGGAGGATAATGCCCATCCGCAGGCATAGTCGATTGGTATTTGATTTTCATAACTATTTAATCTGTCTCTTTCTCTGTACAATGATTTTAATATCACCTTAATTTCCGCCTCGCTTGTATGATAAATGACTGCTATAAACTCATCTCCGCCATATCTTCCAACAAAATCCTTTTCTGGAATAACACTGCGCAAAAGCTTTGCGAAATTCAATATCAACTGATCTCCTGCGGAATGTCCCATTGTATCATTTACAGTTTTTAAATTATTTAAATCAAACATTATGCATGCTGTAGGATCTGTAATTATATCTTTTTTATTAAGTAGCTCATTACAGGCATTTTTATTTGGCAGTCCAGTATAGGCATCTATGAATGCTTTCTGTTCCAGCAGTCTGTTTTGCATTGCCATCTGCATTGCCCTTAGAGTCTGCATAATAACCAATATCACCAGACTCAACATATCAAGTGCCGACAGAAACTCTATGGTACGAATCTTTATAGCAATCTTTTCTGAATAGCTTTCTGCGGCAGAGACAGTTTCATCTGCCATCGTAAAATATATTTCACTCATATTAACAATGTCTGTATTTTCGTATCCCTTGTTTCTTACTGCTTCAATCTCTTTTTTTAATTTATCCCAGTAATCACTCTGAATTTGCAATTTTTCCAGATATTCTTCGTCATTGAGTTTTACCAGATCATAATGTCCATCCTGATATCTTAATCCAAGAAAAATATCATCCAAATATTTAATTAATTCTTCATTTTGGTTTCCTGTAATTTCTAATTTTACTTCGCGCTGTGTAGCTCCACGTACTAGGCCTGCATAATTTATTACGCGTGCTGTCCCCTGTAGCCTACTAATCTGAATCATCATAAAAATAATAAGAACTACTAATATCAATATAAGGACACTCTGTATAATACCTATTATATTTTTACTTTTTTTCTTGTTTGTCTGCATTTTACAGTTTATCCTGAACCTTAAATAATATTCATTTCAATAACTATGCCATTCCTTTACTTTCTCCCTGCATTTTGGGCAAATATCTTTAAATGAAATATCCAAATCCAAAAATTCGATTCCATGAGTGTTATGAATTCTTTCCAGCAAATCCGGTATTTCATCCATATCCACATCTGAAACTTCACCGCATTTTGTACACCTGACATGGTAATGATTTTTCAATGAAAAATCGAACCTATTCGCTCCATCCGGAACTTCAACCTTCCTTAACGAACCCTCATCTACCAATATATCAAGATTTCTATATACAGTTCCTTTTCCGATTGTAGGATATGCTGCTTTTATATCTTGCGTTCGATTGTTTCCAACTCCCGCCGTTTTTTTCTATCAGTTTTTTCTGATTTAACAACTTATCTTCTATCACGTCGATGTCTCTGTTTCCCAAAAACTCTCCAATCTGACCCAATGGCATATCCAAAACGCGCAAGTAACGAATCATATTTAAAACCTCAAACTGACGTGCACTATAATAGCGATAGCCTGTTTCCGGATCTGTGTATTCTGGTTTCAACAGACCTGCCTGTTCATAATGCCGCAGGCTGCCAACACTGATATGAAACATTTTTGCCACATCACCAATCTGGAATAATTTTTTATTCTCCAAGCTGTTTCTCCTCATGAATTATGTCTGTCATTTTCTGATCAAAACAAGCATCAACCTGTGAAGCGATTTCTCCATCAAGCCATCCTTTTTCTACCATATCATTTAAAATACCGTAAGCTTTTTCATGTGGCATTCCCTGTTTATACGGGCGGCTTTCTGTCAGTGCCTGATAAATATCGACACACGCCATGATGCGTTCCTGTGTGTTTAATTCAGCAGCTGTTTTTCCAAATGGATAGCCTGTCCCGTCCAGTCTTTCATGGTGAAAGGCAGCCCAGTCACATATCTCTTCAAAATCATCGATTTCTGACAGAATCGAATAAGTATATGCTGCATGGTGTTTCATAACTGCAAACTCATCATCCGTCAGTCTTCCCGGCTTCTCCAGAATTTTGTTACCTATGGCAACCTTTCCAATGTCATGCAGCGCTCCTGCAAGATACATTTTCTGCATTGTCTCCTCATCAAATCCCATAAATCTGGATAATTTCTCAGCATCTGCAGCCACACCTATGGAGTGTGTACTCGTAAATGGTGATTTATAGTCTACGATGCGTGCGAAAAATTTCGCCAGTGCTTTAATCTGTTCAAAGCTAAGATCTTGTTTTGTACGCGGCACTCTGTTCCATAAACGAGTCTCCACATCTTTTTCTCCAAGTGACAGAAAATGTTGTTCAGAAAAAGCATGTCTAAATGCTTCTATACATTCTTCATCCGCTATAGAACCTGTGATTTCCTGAAGAAATGCTTCTACCTTCTGCCAGGTGTCTGAATCAAAAGAATCACTGCAGCAGACCTGGTCAAGCAGATCGCATAGATGGATAATTCGTGCAAAAACCGGTACTTCTGTCCATTTTTTTCCAAAAGGTCCACTTCCATCTGCATTCTCATGATGATACAAAATGACATTCTTTATATCCGTATGGGATGGAATGTCTTTCATGTTCTTCTCACCTGCCGCACAGTGAATTCCCAGCTCCAGTGGAATCGCCGAACCTATTGCACTTGCAATATCATTGTGTAATTCTTCCTGAATATATTGAGTCAGTGCATTATCATGTAACAACGCACCGGCTGTCAGATCCTGCAGACTCTCCCCCTGAATTCCCATCTGTTCTGCCATGCAGACACTCATATATGCAACACGCTTCGCATGCTTATCTGTTACATGCACTAACTCTGCTTCCACACAGTCCAATGCATAGGAACACGCTCCCAACAATCCCAAAACATCTAATTTCATCCCCTTTTGTCTCCTGTCTGTATTATATATCTGACTGTTATTTTATCACAAAAAATTTATATAAAAAAGGTTGCAACGGTGTACAAAGGGAACATAATAAAAAACTTAATAATGGACTGCCAATCTTACACAAAGTACCGCCCAAACGAGACTACGGGCGGTATTTTTGTATCATGGCGGAGAAAGGAGGAACTTCCCACGGGGCTTGACTGAAAAGTTGAGCCTCTTTTTTCATGCCAAAAAACAGGAGGTAAATGCTTATGGCAGATGATAAAACCACAAAAACGCCGGAACAGCCGGTAACGGATAGCGGGCCGGGCAAGGAAACGCCTCCCGCTCCCCCAAAAGAGCCGGAGAAGGTTTCCGTTTCTCCGGAGCCGGAAAAAAAGACGGAACCGGAGGTAAAGAACCCGCAGGTTTCCGTCTATAACTTCGCTGAAATTATGAAGGAAAAGAAGGTCGAGGAACGGGCGGCAGCTCCCAGCGGGGAAAAGCCTGCCCCGGCAAAAACGGAAAAACCGGAAAAGCAGCCGGAGGCTCCGAAGAAAGCGGAGGAAAAACCCAAAGAGCCGGAACAGCCGAAGCGCCGGGGCCGTCCCCCGAAAGCAGATAAGGACAAGGCCGCAACCCCGAAGCCCGAAGCTCCCGCACAGAAACCGGAAAATGCGGTCAAAAAGGAACCGGAGAAAAAAACGGCGCCAACGGTACAGGCCGCTCCCGCTCCGAAGGAACCCGAAAAACCGAAGGATGCACCACGCCGGGGCAAGGAACAGATCGTCTATATCAAGCTGAACGAGCTTCACGCCTTCAAGAACCATCCCTTTGAGGTTCGGGATGATGAAGAAATGCGGGCTATGGTGTCCAGCGTCAAGGACAAGGGCGTGACCCAGCCCGCTATCGTCCGTCCCCGTGAGGATGGCGGCTATGAGATCGTGTCCGGCCACCGCCGCCAGAAGGCCAGCGAGCTTGCCGGATATGCGGATATGCCCTGTATTGTTCGCAATCTGACGGACGATGAAGCCATCACGCAGATGGTCGAGGACAATCTCAACCAGCGTGAAGAAATCCTCCCCAGTGAGCGGGCCAAAGCCTTGAAAATGCAGCTTGAGGCCATCAAGCACCAGGGCTCCCGCACTTCGGGCCAGATTGACCCGAAGGACGCAGGAAAACGCTCCAACGAAATTGTAGCCGAGCGCAATAAGATGGCGGTCAAGCAGGTGCAGCGGTATATCCGGCTCAATGAGCTGGTTCCCGACCTGATGAAGCTGATGGATGAAAAAAAGCTGGGCTTTACTACGGCGGTGGAGCTTTCCTATATCGGCAAGAAGAACCAGAACTATATCGCCGTCGCCATTGACAGCCAGCAGTCCTCGCCTTCACAGGCGCAGGCAAAGCGTATGCGTGAGCTGGACGAAAAGAAGCTGCTCAACGGGGATGTGATTGACGGCATTATGATGGAGGACAAAAAGGAGGTAGACAAAGTGATTTTGACAGGTGCGGAACTGAGCAAGTATTTCGGCAAGGAAACTACGCCGAGGGAAATGAAGGACCAGATCATCAAGCTGCTGGACGACTGGAAGGGTCAGCAGAAGGAACATGAAAAGCCGGAGAAGAAAACCGAACAGGAAAAGTAAGCCCAAACTTCGGGTCAGCATGGCCCGAGGATTGCGGGGCTCTGCCCCGCGCCCCGAAGCTCTGGAGATATAAATGATTCCCCGTCGCCAGTTATTCCGTAGCATAGCCGGAAAATCAGTCAAGGGCAGCGCCGCCGCAGGCGGTGCCAGAGGCACCCTTGACGGATTTCTCCCGGTTATGCTTTTTCCCGGTCAAGCGACGGGGATATAAATTCTCCAGAGCCGTTCCCCTTCCCGGGGGAAGGGGCGGAGGGGTTGGGCGAACTGTTTCCGCTTTTCCCTAAACCAAAACAGAAATGGAGGCTCAACCAATGAAACGACCTTTAGCATACCTGACCGCCGCATGGAGCGGCGAGCCGGATGTTGATATGGAGCTGGCGGCCCACTACTGCCGTCTTGCTTATGAGGCGGGCTTTTCCCCGATCTGCCCGCTCTTGTATCTGCCGCTGTTTTTGAATGACAGCGTTCCCGAGGAACACAAGGCTGGGATTGATATGCGCCGGGATATGCTGCGGCGCTCCCACACCCTGATTGTCTGCGGCAGCGCTGTGGACGAGGATGTAAAAAATGATATTGCGGTTGCCGGGCGGCTGGGCATTGCGGCGACCACACTGGAAGGGGTGCTTGCCGTGAAGGGACACGGCACCCCGGGCCATGCCGGACATTAAGCTGGGAAGCCTTTTCGACGGGATCGGCGTGTTCCCTCTGGCTGCTTCCCGGTGCGGTATCCGTCCGGTATGGGCCAGTGAGATTGAAAAAGCGCCCATCTCCATAACCAAAAGGCACTTTCCCGACATGGTGCATTTGGGGGATATTACGAAGGTGGACGGCGGGAAAATCCCGCCGGTTCATGTAATTACCTTCGGTTCCCCCTGTCAGAACCTTTCTCTGATCGGCAACCGCTCCGGCCTTGCCGGGGCAAAATCAAGCCTGTTCTATCAGGCGTTTCGTATCATACAGGAAATGAGGGATGCTACTGATAACCTATATCCAGCTATCGCTGTTTGGGAAAACGTCATGGGAGCGTTTTCTACAAATGACCGGATGGACTTTAGAGCCGTCCTATCCGCCTTCTCGGACACCGAAGTTCCAATGCCTCCTTCGGGAAGATGGGGAAACGCCGGAATGGTGCGAGGGGGAACGCCTGATGTGTGCTGGCGGCTCATGGACGCCCAGTATTGGGCAGGCACCCGAAGGCTGGCACGAAGGCAGCGGATTTTCGTCGTGGCGGATTTTGGAGGCAGACGTGCCGCAGACATACTATTTAAGCCCCGTCCAGTGCTCCCACTTCCTCCGCCTTGCGGAGAGGGCGGGCGGGCCGCCGCCGAAGGAGATCGAACAGCTTCTTTTGAAACAGGGCGGCAGATACCAGTCATCCACCCCTTTCAGTGCTTCCGTATGCGGGGAGCGGCAAAAAGGCAGGAAGAAACGGCCTTCCGAAACAGCTTCGGATTACCAACTGACCCTTTTCCCACTCTTTTAGCCAGTGATGTAACGCCCTTTGCCTTCTGGTATGAGGGCGACCCGAAGGGCGGCTGTATCCGTTTTCTGACGGAAACGGAAAGCGAACGGCTGATGGGGCTGCCGGAGGGCTGGACAAAGTACGGGGCGGACGGCGTGGAGATCCGGCCTCTGCAACGCTACAAGGCGCTGGGAAATGCGATTGCCCTCCCTTGTGCCGATTACATTATGGCCGGGATTTATGAGGTGCTGGCTGACCGGGCCGGAAAAGGAGGAATGAGCCCATGTTTGAAGCTTATATAACCAATACAGCCCTATACCCCTTAATGGGGATTGAGGTAGGGACAACGGTACATTTCCCCATGACGACACAGGAGTTGCAGGCCGCCCTTGCCAAAATCGGGATAGACGGGAAACGGTACAGCGAAGTGTTCTTTACCAGCTTTGACAGTGATGTGCTGGGGCTCTACGATTATCTCTACGAATGTGAGAACATCGACGAGCTGAACGAGCTGGGCCACGCCCTGCTGGAAGTACGGGATAAGGGCGGACTGGAAACCTTTGAAGCCGCTCTTGTCTTGGGAAACCACACAAGGAGCGTGAAGGATTTGATAAACCTGACGCAGAACCTTGACCTTTACCGCTTTTACCCGGATATTTCCGATGATGAAGGGCTGGGCCGTCTTTACGCCGACGAGCTTGGGACTATCGACATACCGGAGCACATTCAGAACTACTTCGATTATGAAGCATACGGACGGGATGTGCGTATCAACGAGGGCGGCGTATTTGCTCCCGGTGGGTATGTGTCGGCAGTCCCGGAGGGCTTCAAGGAGTATTACCACGGGCCGCAGGACATTCCGCCGGAACACCGGATATTTGCCTATCCTGAAAAGGCCGAGCCTGTCCACTCCATTCTCGCTACACTCAAACGGTTTCAAGAAGCCCCACCCGCTCCGAAAAAGGACAAGGCGGGGCCTTCTCATGAAGAACGGTAAGACTTCGGGCCAGCATGGCCCGAAGCATAAAGGAGGTGCATACCATCAACTATTACCCTATCAATGAAGGAGCCGCCCGCCGGGCAAAAGAAATGAACAGCTTTTCCGACTACAAGGAAGGGAGCGCAACGGCGGAATACCGGGCAATGGTGGACAAGGCCGCCGCCATAGCGGAAAAGCAGAAATCCCGGGTGGACCCCATGTACCATGAGAAGATCGACCATCTGTTAGACACCTACGCCCGCAAGCTGGCCGAAAACATGAACCAAGGCTTTGCCATTGACGCAGGGTTCCCTCTGTGATGATCGCCGGACCTGCCAATTTCCCGGTGGGAAAGAAGGAAAAACAGAACCGGGCCCGGGACAGCAACATGGAGGAATGGCGGTATATTCAAGGGCTGCTGGATAAGATATGCAGTACCGGCATGGGCGGGATCAGCGCCGATGACCCGGCAGCGATCGAAAAGCTCCAGAAGAAGCTGGACGGGCTGGAACGCTCCCAGCTCATTATGAAGGAGGTCAACGCCTATTACCGCAAGCATGGCAAGCTGGACGGCTGTGCGCTGCTGTCGCCGGACCAGATCGAAAAGCTGAAAGCAAGCATGGCGTCAAGTTGGCGAAGCGACCCGAGGCCCTTTGAAAGTTACCAGCTTGCCAACAACAATGCGGAGATCCGCCGGGTAAAGGCCCGTATCGAACAGCTTTCCAAACAGGCACAGCAGGAATTTTCCGGCTGGGAGTTCGATGGGGGTCGTGTGGAAATGAACCGGGAGGACAACCGCTTGCAGGTGTTCTTTGACGGAAAGCCTGACGCGGACACCCGGGCCGAGCTGAAAAGCAGCGGCTTTCGTTGGGCTCCCAGCGTAGGCGCATGGCAGAGGCAGCTCACGGACAACGCCATCCGGGCGGCTGACCGACTGGAATGTATCAAGCCGCTGTCCGGCGAAAAGCCCTCCCAGCTTCAAAAGAAGCCCTCTATCTACAGACCATGCGGAACAGGGCGAAAAAGTCCAGACGGAGCCGG
>NZ_JBWJVP010000150.1:0-5862 GCF_056339915.1 Blautia sp. ZXY-1-B12
ATCTTTTTCCTACAGAGAGTAACAGAGGAATATCCTCTTCTCTGACAATATGACCTTTCTTAAAAAGCACCCCTTTTTTTACATCTTTGATAATCTGTGTGATGTCATGGCATAAAATGTGCCCTACGGCATCTTCTGTACGGATTTCTTTCATTATATAGTACCTTCCTTTTGTTTTTTATTTCCCTCAATACCCATTTGGATTTTATTATACATCGGATTGCTGTCCTTTGTCAAAAAATTATAAAACTGTCCAAAATACTTTTTGTTTACAGGTTACTGTTCACTCTGTTCTCAGTAACGTTTACAATCTCATGACGACTTTTTTCAGGCAGTCCGGATATGTGGCTTTTCCTGCATTTTCCCCATAAAGGATCCGCACTCTTCCCAGTTCCTTCCCATCGACGGAATAGATCATCTCCCCTGCCAGGGTGTTCTTTTTCACCGGAGCCTTTACTTCCCTGTGGATTCTCAGCTTTCTTTTTACATTCCCGATATTCTGTCCTGTGGTATCCAGATAGTGGAACTGTTCTTCATAAACCAGGGAAACCGTCTTTTTCTTTCCATTTCTGACCGGGATCTCAGGCAGAGCTTCCATTTTCTTATCTATGTACAGGCTGCATTTTGAAAAGCCATAATTTAACATGGAGGCAGCATCTTTAAATCGCACTTTATAGTCCGGGGCTGCCATCACTACTGCGATCAGAGTAATGTCATTTCTTTTGGCGACTGCACTGAGGCAGTATTTTGCAATACTGGTGCTTCCTGTTTTCAGACCGACACAGCCCTCATAGCTGCGGATCAGTTTGTTGGTATTGGTAAGTCCGAATTCCTTGGTCCCCTGCCTGGTCACATGGGTGATATTTTCCATCCATATGGAAGAATATTCCAGAATTTTCGGATATTTTGTGATCAGTTCCCTGCTCATGATGGCAATGTCCCTGGCTGTTGTGTAATGATCGGGAGATTCTGTCAGACCACAGCAGTCTTCAAAATGAGTATTTTTCATCCCAAGTCCTTCTGCCCGTTCATTCATGTGGCGGACAAATTCCTGTTCACTGCCGCAGATATGCTCTGCCATTGCTACGCTGGCATCGTTTCCTGACGCGATTACAATGCATTTGATCAGGGTTTCCACTGTCTGGATTTCCCCCTCCTCCAGAAACGCCTGAGAACCGCCCATTGACTTTGCATGGACACTGGTTGTGACTGTGTCGTCCATTTTCAGGCTGCCTTTATCCAGAGCATCAAAGATCAGGATCAGAGTCATGATCTTCGTGATACTGGCAGGGCTTCGTCTGGTATCCGCATCCTTCTGATAAACGACTGTTCCTGTCTGCGCTTCCATTAAGATTCCTGATGGTGCTTCAATAAGATCTGTGGATTCTGTCTGTTTGGTATTGCTTTCCTCGGGCAAAAAGATTCCGGCGGCATAAGCAGGGGTAATGATAGTGCAGACCATGATGATCACAGCGCATATTATGGAGATCCATTTTTTTCGCATATTCTCTCTCCGATCAATGTACCGGCAGGCTGCCGGCGCACGCTCTAAGACTACTTTCTTTATTCATTATATAGCAATCCAATAAAATAATGCATCTTAATCCGATCCGATACCTGATCATAATCAGATAAAAAGTTACTGTTCACTCCGTTCTCAGTAACACGCTTCGCGATGCACAGAATTTATGCTAATCGCATAAATTCGCGCGGTATATCTCGAGTTTTCTGTGACCTTCGCTCACAAAAAACACCTCGCGGGATATTACCAGTGAACAGTAACGATAAAAAGCACTGAAAACCATAAAAATACGATTTTCAGTGCTCATTTTACATCAGCGGCGCAAATGCGCGGAAAATATTCTGCATGATACGCAGTCCTATATTTCTGTTCAGGCAGAATTCCGGTTCTATCTGCCTGCAATATTCCATAGTCTGGATAAAATCATCTTTTATATCCTGTATTACTCTGTTTCTGTAGATCCATACACCATCCTCAAAATGAAGATAAAGACTTCGATAGTCCAGGTTGATGGTTCCCACAACTCCAATCTCATCATCACTCACAAAGGATTTTGCGTGAAGGAAACCGGGCTGATATTCATAAATCTTTACACCGGCTTCCAGAAGGTGTCTGTAATAGGATTGGGTAAGGATAAATACCAGCTTCTTGTCAGGGATTCCCGGCGTCATAATACGCACGTCCACCCCGCTTTTGGCTGCCAGACAGAGGGCAGTCATCATCTCATTATCTATGATCAGATAGGGAGTACAGATATATACATATTTTTTTGCCTTGTTGATAATGTTCAGATATACATCTTCACCGACAACCTCCTCATCCAGAGGTGTATCACAGAACGGCTGGACAAATCCGTCACTCTCAAATTCTCCCTCATGATATCTGTGGGGAAAATAGGCTTCATAATCAATACTTTCTTCAGATCTGCCGATCACCGCCCACATATGGAGAAACATTACCGTCATATTCCAGACAGCTTCTCCCTTGAGCATAACAGCGGTATCCTTCCAGTGTCCGAAACGCTCTTTCTGGTTGATATATTCATCTGCAAGATTGATGCCTCCCGTAAATCCAACCCATCCGTCAATGATGCAGAGCTTCCTGTGATCCCGGTTATTCTGGATAATATTCAAAATGGGACGGAAAGGATTAAATACCTGACATTTGATTCCTTTTTTCTGAAGCTCTTCATAATATTTATGGGGAAGTGTTGTGAGACAGCCAAATCCGTCATAGATCAGGCGTACATCCACGCCCTCCTCAGCTTTCTCCTCAAGAATATTCAGGATTGTCTGCCACATCACCCCATCATTGATAATGAAATATTCAATAAAAATGTATTTCTTCGCCTGTTTCAGTTCCCTCACAAGCACCGGAAACATATCGTCTCCTACCTGAAAATACTCTGCAGTTGTGTTCTCATGGACCGGAAATCTGGAAACATCCGAAATATATCTGGACTGATTTGAAGCCGAGGGATCCAGAGCCTCCATCTTCTGCCTCGTCTGTGGCCGATCCCGCAGATACTCCCTGCTCTCCTCAATCCTCTGTTCAAAATGCTGCTGCATGATCGCAGCGATCCTGGAACGCCCAAATACAAAATATAATACCACTCCAAGGATTGGCAGGATCAGGATCAGCATGGTCCAGGCCAGTTTATAGGAAGGATTTATTTCCTTATTCAAAATCCACAATACCAGCACAATACCTATCAGCCTTAATCCGATATCAATGTATCTGGAATACGCAGCCAGACGCAGTACCATCATTAAGATCCATCCGAGCTGGACAAGCATTGCAACCGCAACATAAAAGATTCTGTTGAAAATCAGCTTTGCCAGTTTTTTAAACAGTAAAAGGATCCAGTTTTTCTTTTCTTTAAGTATTTTGTTATTTTCTGCCTTCAAGATTACTTCCTTCCCCTGATTATTGTCCAAATTATGATAAAAATCCCTGACAGAACTGCCAGGGATTTTTGCGCACAATTAATTATATTTACGTTTTCTTGCGGCTTCAGATTTCTTTTTACGACGAACGCTTGGTTTCTCGTAATGCTCTCTTTTGCGGATTTCCTGCTGGATTCCTGCTTTTGCACAGCTTCTTTTGAATCTGCGAAGAGCGCTATCTAAAGTCTCGTTCTCTTTTACGATTACGTTTGACATAGACTCACACCTAACCTCCCTCCAGTTGTAGATTGTGCTAAAATACAACTGTCTGGGTATTTTTTCTTGCACAAGTGATATTATATATCATTGCCTGTGGGTTCGTCAACATCTTTTTGGTTAAATTTTGCAGATTTTTTTAGTTACTATTCACACGCCACTATCCCGCGAGGTGTTTTGGCATGTATATGCCAAAATCCCGAGACATACCGCGCGAATTTATGCGACTAGCATAAATTCTGTGCATCGCGAAGCGTGTTGCTGGTCACAAAGTGAGCAGTAACAATTTTTACTTTATCTGACCTTCAAGGATTCCTGCTGCTGCATCTACGGCTTCCTGAGCTTTGGCAGGGTTCTTTCCGCCGGCCTGAGCCATGTTCGGACGTCCGCCGCCACCACCGCCTACGATAGCTGCCACTGCTTTGATCAGGTTACCTGCGTGAGCGCCTGCTTTCTGTGCTGCATCAGTAGCCATTGCAAGAAGGTTTACTTTCTCACCGTTTACTGCTGCCAGAAGGACAACACCTTCACCAAGTTTGCCTTTCAGCTGGTCGCCAAGGTCACGAAGTCCGTTCATATCCACTCCGTCTACTTTTGCAGCAAGAAGTTTCACACCTTTGACTTCTACTACTTTATCCATAACATCTCCCAGAGCTCCCTGAGCCAGTTTACTCTTTAAGGATTCGTTCTCACTGGAGAGTGCCTTTACTTCTCCCTGAAGATGTCCGATCTTCTCTACGATCTCTGCAGGATTTGCTTTCAGGGCTTTTGCAGCTTCATGAAGAAGTTCTTCCTGTTTCTTATAGTATTCCAGAACACCATTTCCTGTCAGAGCTTCGATACGGCGCACACCTGCTGCAATACCGGATTCGGAAACGATCTTGAACAGCATGATGTTGCCTGTGTTTGCCACATGAGTACCACCGCAGAGTTCCTTGGAGAAGTCGCCCATGGATACCACACGTACCTTCTGGTCATATTTCTCTCCGAACAGAGCCATTGCTCCGGATTTCTTAGCCTCTTCCACATCCATAACATCTGTACGGACTTCAAGACCGGCCTGGATTTCTTTATTAACAAGCGCTTCTACCTGTGCGATCTCATCAGCTGTCATAGCCTGGAAATGAGCAAAGTCGAAACGAAGTCTGTCCGGTGTTACCAGAGAACCCTTCTGTTCTACATGACTTCCAAGAACTGTCTTTAATGCTTTCTGAAGAAGATGTGTTGCACTGTGGTTCTTCTCTGTATCTCTTCTTGCAGCTTCGTCCACTTTCAGGGAAACCGTTTCGCCTGTGGAGATCATACCGGATTCCATATGACCTACATGGCCAAATTTGCCGCCGCGAAGCTTGATGGTGTCTTCTACTACGAACTTACCGTTTGCAGTTTCGATCACACCTGTATCTCCGACCTGTCCACCCATAGTTGCATAGAATGGAGTCTGCTCTGTAAAGACAGTTCCTTTCTGTCCTTCCATCAGGGAGTTTACGATCTCTGTCTCTGTTGTAAGGACTGTTACTTTGGAATCAAAGGTAAGATGATCGTATCCTACGAATTCTGTTGTAACATTTACATCGATATCATCATATACAGTTGCGTCAGCACCCATATAGTTTGTCACTTCACGTGCAGAACGTGCTTTGTTTCTCTGCTCTTCCATACATTTCTGGAAGCCAGCTTCATCGATATCATATCCTTTTTCCTCAAGGATCTCTTTTGTAAGATCCATCGGGAATCCGTAAGTATCATATAATTTGAATGCATTTTCGCCGGAAAGTGTTTTCTCTCCTGCTGCTTTCATCTCATCTTCCATCTCTCCAAGGATACGAAGACCCTGGTCAATGGTCTTGTTGAACTGGTTTTCTTCATTTGTGAGAACTTTAAAGATAAATTCTTTCTTCTCTTCCAGCTCCGGATATCCTGCTTTGGAACCATTGATCACTTCTTCACTTAATTTTGCAAGGAAGGTGCCTTCGATTCCAAGAAGACGTCCGTGACGTGCTGCACGACGGATCAGACGGCGGAGTACATAACCGCGGCCTTCGTTTGTAGGCATGATACCGTCGGAGATCATAAATGTTGCAGAACGGATATGGTCTGTGATCAGACGGATGGATACGTCATCATTATAATTCTTCTCGTATTCTTTTCCGGAGATCTTACATACCAGGTTACGCA
>NZ_JBWJVP010000151.1:0-4646 GCF_056339915.1 Blautia sp. ZXY-1-B12
AACACATCCAAAGCCAATAATTACTGGCCATATAAAATAAACATTTCCGGTAATCAGATGACCATCCTGTATGAAATGAATAATAATGATGATTCATCAGAAAAAACTCATAAAATAGTTTTTAATATAAAAAATGGTAAAATACTGAAGTATTCCTAGATTACAGCTCATAAAAATAGCGGCAACACTGCCGCTATTTTTGATTGAGCACATCTGTTTCTTTTATTCTCCTTTTTTATGAACACTTCTGATAATCCTCTCTCAGTACTTGTATCATGAGTTAAGACGCTGTCCGCAATATTCACAATTGCTCAGACGTCCTTTTATTACCTGATTCTTTGCACCGCAGCTGGTACAGGTAACTGTAATATAAATCTTTTCATTTACACGTCTGTTTGGTGCAGTAATCATAATATAATTTCCTTCTCTGTCTATCTGGATATTCCGGATATATCCCCTGGCAATAAATTTTTCCAGTTTTTTTACTGCGCCTTTTCCCAGTTCCTGCTCAAGTTTCTCAAATGAGACCGTATTCTGGGCATAAGATTCAAACCAGCAGGCAATTTCCCTGGCTTTTTTCTTCCGTAATGCTTTCTGAACTTCCCTGAAAGTCGGATATAAAAATAACAGACAGAGCAGGATCTCTGTTGCTGCCATTCCCCAGCGTCCTTCACCAATATACTTCTCCGATGCACCAATAGCTCCCAGGGATAAAAGTATGCAGAAGCCACAAAGAACCCACTTCAGTTTTCCCAACACCCCTGCTTTTTTATTTTTTTCTGTCAAAAAATCATTCATGTCTGTTTCCTCTTTCTCTGATTAATCAAAATTCTATAATATATTGGTGAAGCTTCTGTCAGCCTGCCCCCAGCAGAAGCCATGCATCACCTGACGGATCATAATAATAAACCACATTGTCTCCTACTGCATAATAATGTTCTTTTGTAAAATGATCCTCATGATCCGTTCCCAGAACAAATACCGGACAATTTCTTCCTTCAATGTACTCCTCAGTGCCTGTATACCACAGAGACATCCCAAGACCAAGGTAATAGCTGACTTCATCTGTCTCAGAAAGCTGTTCTCTGGCAATCTTTATATTCAATGCTGAATCATGCTCCGGATTACACTCTTGGTCGTACTCTGACTCATACACGGGATTATATTCCGGATCATACTCATCCCAATTATAATATATGGAGAAATCATAGCAGTGGGTTTCTGCTGCAAGATGTCCATCCTTTAACGACACCATAGGATGGTATTGTATACTCATATTCTGCTTCTGTACAGAAACCATCACATTGGAATGAATCTCACTCACATTGCAGCGCAGGATAATGATTTCATTCTCCTTCCCTGTATAATATGGGGCGTTCAGATCATCCAGATATTCCCCTTCTTCCGTAGGCTGAGCCGGATAAACGCTGACCCTGCAATCATCCCCCGGGACAATGGCATAAATTTCATATCCCCCTGCATCAACCACTGTTCCATCCTGTAAAAAAGGATACGCAGCTGCCACTTCTCCCTGTCTGGTATATTCAAGTATCTCTGCTGCCTCTGCACCTTCATAGGTATATCCCAGAAATGCCATTCCGGCCTGACATTCATTTTCCCTGATAATGTCCTGCAGAATTGCCAGATTCTCATCTGCCCCAGGTGCTCTGGCAGATACTTCTCTCATACCTCCGCCATGAATACCAACAGAAAACAGTACCGCACAAACACATACAGCAACCGAATATTTTTTCATACTCTCATCTCCCTTCTTGTCAAACAGACATTTGCACTCCGCTTCGCTTTCTGCTCATAACAGAATAACTTCGCAGTTTATCAGATTTCTATTTTAATGTAGTTACGATCAGTTTACTTTCCAGTGCAGCCGCTATCAAATCTTCTTTACAGCTGTATCCTGCCCTGGCGATCATTTCCTGAAAATTCCATCTCACCCCGGAGGTAGAGCATTTCATTTCCCGCGCAATCTCTGAATATGACATTCCACGAATATACAGGCGGAGCATCTCCAGCTGTCTGGGACTGATATCACCGCTTGTGATCCAGTTAAGCTCCACCTTCGGCGTCATATCCGGAAATACATGCTCACCATTTAAGGTTCTGTGGATCACACTCCGTATTTCCTCTTCCCCGTGATCCTTATACCAGAGACTGTCTGCGCATCCACTTTTTGCCCTCTCCAGCACCTTGGGATTGATCAGGGAAGTAACGATCAATACCTTTGTATATGGATACTTTTCCCTGATTTCTTTTCACAGCACTGAGCCCATCATGATTATGAAACGTCTGCACATCCATAATCACAAGATCAATTGCCGAATAATCACAGATTTTTACAGCTTCACGTGCATCTGAAACCGTCTGGATATGTCGGAATTCCGGCTCCTGCATAATAATATATTCAAAATACTTCTGCATGATCTTCTGATCTTCTACTATCAGTATCCGTACCATCGAATCCCATCCTTTCTGTCAGTGGCATTTTCAATATCAGACAAAACTCAGGGGAAAAAGAAACCTGCATCCTGCATTTTCCTGATTCAGCTGCCTTTCTCAGTGCAGATAAACCACCGCCTTCTTCCGCATTTTTGTCAGGCACCTCTCCATCATTGGTAATCTGAACAGTATATTCATCTGCATTTTTGTCTATCTTCACCCAAACAGTACTGCCATGGGCATGTCTGGCACAGTTTGTCACACATTCACGGATTGCCCTGTCTGTCAGCAGCCTGTAAGATGGATGCATGGGAAAGTTCCCACTGATCTGAACTGAAATTCCAAGCTCTTCTGCATGTCTGATCGTATCCTCATATACTTCTTCCATACTCTCAACAGCAGAACCGGTAAGAATATAAACCAGATGTTTCAATACAGACAATTGTTTATCCATTTTATCCGGATACTTCTTTTCTTTCCAGTATTCTGCGTATTGACAGAAGGCTTCGTCCAAAATTGTCATGAACCTGCATTTTCATGACAAGCGTCTCCTGCTCTCTGATTTTATCTCCGATTTTTTCGTACATTTCCTCTAGCTTATGATTCAGGATTTCCAGCTTTTCATTGTTTGCCCTGATCTTTTCACCATTGTAATAAATTTCTGATACATTAACTGCCACTGTCTGCAGATATCCTGCACAATCCGGCTCCTGCAGACCATATTCCTGAAACATCCAGACAGAACCATCAGGAAAATAAAACACATTGCTGTCTTTGCTCAATCTGCAAAGACCTTCCGATTCAGGTTCCCCACTCATTGCTTTCCTTAATGCTTCATAATCCTGCAGATAAGAACCAGTCATGATTCTGCTCAGTTCCTGCATCTTGGTATTACACAAAACAATCCTTCCAAGAGGATCCGAAAAACAGACTCCACAGGGAACGTCATTCACAGCCTCATTCACAGACCAGTAAGACAGAGAATGATGATATCTGCGTCTCTCGCTCCGGATTGCCCAGCAAAGATAAAGCAATAATCCTATAACCACCGTCATTAAAACGCTGAACGGATACCCCTGAAGCATTGGCTGATAGAAACTTTCTCCCAGACAATATCTGTGATCATTCATCAGAACGCCCATAAACATAAAAGAAACAGCAAAGACAGCCACTGCCGTTACGATTTTCTTTTTTCCGGAAAAACAGGTGATTCTTACCAACAGGAGAATTAGTTCCAAAACCAGGCAGATTTCAAAAAGAATCATCAGAAAATCCTGCATTGCCATACCGCATTCCACAAAATCGATCATCTTCCACCTATCTTTCTGAAGACGATACAACTGATAAACCATTCGTTTTCATCTTCCTGCTGCACTTTTAATTCCGGTCTTTCTGACATGACTCCACGCAGATCCACCTCTGATACAATATGAACTGAAATCCGCAGCGCATCATCAATCTGCGACACACGGTAAAAAACAGACTGCATGATATCAAGCAATCGTTCCACAAGCCATTCAAAGGTGTCATAGCATTTTAGTATATCATCTGCATTCATCTGCACATCCACATTTTCCACGTAGTAAGCAGCCCGGATCCTGCATAATTTTAAGCTGTCACAGGATTCCGCCAGGCTTTGTCTGAGATCTTCCATTGTAAGCAGATTTCCATCTGATGCATATTGTGTCAGCACCAGATTCTTTCTCCGCTTCAAATACGTACCAACAACTACAATTTTACCGAGAATCCGATCATATTGTTCCCTTGATTCTGTCCGTTCCAGCTCATCCATAAACTGTGACAGCAATTCCAGCTGACCTGCTGTCTGATTCTGTATCATATTTAACAGACGGTTCTGTTCTTCTGTCTTTCTCCGCTCAGCCTCTTTCTGATAAGCTTTCTGTAACAGACGGTTTACTGGCAGTCAGTTCCTCCTGC
Organism: Blautia sp. ZXY-1-B12; assembly: GCF_056339915.1. Classification (NCBI taxonomy): domain Bacteria; kingdom Bacillati; phylum Bacillota; class Clostridia; order Lachnospirales; family Lachnospiraceae; genus Blautia; species Blautia sp. ZXY-1-B12. Next base: position 4,393 of record NZ_JBWJVP010000151.1, read on the forward strand.
TGTTCCCGAATATCCTGATACTGATCCAGCAGTACCGAAATATCCTCTGACCAAAACAAATGTCCTCCCCTTATAGGGATATGGTTGATCCGGATTCCCTGTTCCTGTACGGATGATCTGTCTATTATGATTTTACGCAGTTCAGGCGACAACTCAGGAAAGTCACCGGAATGATAATAGCGCTGAAAAGAATGATCCGTAATCTCTGCATCCAGTCCTCCGGAAGTCTGGAATAATTCAAAATATCGATTATT
>NZ_JBWJVP010000152.1:0-2207 GCF_056339915.1 Blautia sp. ZXY-1-B12
CAGAGCTTGCACTGTTTGAAGAAGTTTATGCAGATATCGGTGATGAACAGAGTATCGAACAGTCATTAAGTACATTCTCCTCACATATGACCAACGTGGTTTCTTTCCTGAAAAAAGCCAACCGTCACTCTCTTGTCCTTTTCGATGAGCTCGGTGCAGGTACAGATCCGACAGAGGGTGCTGCCCTTGCCATTGCGATCCTTTCCCATCTTCATGAACAGGGAATCCGCACTATGGCAACCACCCATTACAGTGAGCTGAAGGTATATGCACTCTCCACCTCAGGTGTAGAAAATGCCTGCTGCGAATTTGACGTGGAAACGCTCCGCCCGACCTACCGCCTGCTGATCGGTGTTCCCGGGAAAAGTAATGCATTCGCCATTTCTTCCAAGCTTGGACTTCCGGACTATATCATCGATAAGGCCAAAGAACAGATCAGTGAACAGGATGAATCTTTCGAAGATGTTCTCAGTTCCCTGGAAAGCAGCCGTATAACTATTGAAAATGAACGCCGCGAGATTGAACAGTATAAACAGGAAATTGCCTCTCTGAAATCCGAAATGGAATCCAAGCAGGAGAAGTTGAACGAGCAGCGAGACCGCATCATCCGTCAGGCCAATGAGGAAGCTCATGCAGTTCTCCGCGAAGCCAAGGAATATGCAGACCAGACTATGAAGATGTTCCACAAATTCCAGAAAGACCATGTGGATCTCTCTGCTGTGGAAAAAGAACGCCAGAATCTGCGCAAACATATGAATAAAGCAGAGAAAGGCATGACTCAGAAAACTGCTGCAAAGAAACCGAAGAAGGAACTCACAGCCAAAGATATCTCCCTCGGCGATGCAGTTAAGGTTCTCAGCATGAATCTTAAGGGGACTGTCAGCAGCCGTCCGGACAACAAAGGTTTCCTCTTCGTTCAGATGGGTATCATCCGTTCCAAGGTTCACATCTCTGATCTGGAACTGATCGATGAAGCAGAGATCACCACACCAACCATGCAGCGTACAGGTGCAGGTAAAATCCGCATGTCAAAAGCAGCCCATGTATCCACAGAGATCAACCTGCTTGGCAAAACGGTAGATGAAGCAGTTGCAGAGCTTGACAAATATCTGGATGATGCTTATATCGCTCATCTGAAATCTGTCCGTATTGTTCATGGTAAAGGAACCGGTGCTCTGAGAAAAGGTGTACACAATTATCTGAAGCGCCAGAAGCATGTGGAATCCTTCCGCCTTGGAGAATTCGGCGAAGGAGATGCAGGTGTTACTATTGTAGAATTTAAGAAATAGGAGGGACCACCATGGTTTCCAAACAGAAAATCCTTATTGTTGATGATGATAACAATATCGCAGAGCTTATTGCCCTGTATCTTACCAAAGAATGCTTCGAGACAAAAATCGTAAATGACGGAGAAGAAGCGTTAAGGGAATTTGCCTCCTTCCGCCCGGATCTGATCATTCTGGATCTGATGCTTCCCGGAATTGACGGTTATCAGGTATGTCGTGAAATCCGACATACCTCTGATGTTCCCATCATTATGCTTTCAGCAAAAGGCGAAACCTTTGACAAGGTTCTCGGACTTGAACTGGGTGCAGATGACTATATGATCAAACCCTTTGATTCCAAGGAACTGATTGCCCGTGTACGTGCTGTCCTGCGCCGTTTCCAGGTTAAACAGCCAGCGCCTTCTTCCAGTGAAAAATGTGTTACTTACCCGGATCTGACCGTTAATCTGACAAACTATGCAGTCACATATATGGGTCGTCAGGTTGATATGCCGCCAAAGGAACTGGAACTTCTCTATTTCCTTGCAGCATCACCAAACCAGGTATTTACCCGTGAACAGCTTCTGGATCACATCTGGGGTTATGAATACATCGGTGATACCCGTACTGTAGACGTTCATATCAAACGTCTTCGTGAAAAGATCAAAGACAATCCTCACTGGTCCATTGCCACCGTATGGGGAATCGGATACAAATTTGAGGTAAAAAATCCATGAAACAGCATCATCTTTCCACAAAATTCCTGAGATTTTATATTCTCATCGGGATTTTGGGATTTTTCCTCATAACCCTCGGCGGTTCTTATATGGTGGAAAAGCATCTGGAACACTCTTTAAGTGCCGCACTCTATACAGAAGCGCACAATATTGCATCTAACGAAGCAGTTAAAAGCAATATCTCTTCCAGTACAGTAGATACTCT
>NZ_JBWJVP010000153.1:0-4636 GCF_056339915.1 Blautia sp. ZXY-1-B12
TTTGTATCTTTGCTATTTCTACAAGCTTCTCCAATTCCTGTGGCTTTTGCTTAAGAAACATCTCTTGTTTTCCTGCTTCTTTATATATTGCGGCAATCAAACCAAGAATATCTGAATCCCACTTTTGATTTCTGATCTCAGAATAATTAAAATTTCTCATTCCCTCACCTCTCTTTTATTCCCTTATAGCCATGAGCAAAACTCCACACATTCAGTATTTATGCGGGTTTGCGAGGCATGGCAACATCATTAATCACTTCAAATTTATAGTAACAATCAGCTCCAAATGATATAATTAAGTTGTCAAAATCAATTCACCGAAAGGAGCTGATTGTTATCTATCGTCAAGAAATTTTGAAAGACATTCGTCTTTTCACTTCACAACCAGTTGCAAAGTTTTATGATTCTCTTTTTTTGAATCTTGATTTATCCTTTGTTCCGGAATTCCCCAAGACAGGAAGGAAAGGCTTTTCAAATCACGCTATGATTTGTTCCTTTATTGTCATGAAATGCGAAGGCTTCTCCATGATTTCCGATCTTGTCGATTATCTTCACAATAATCTTCTGATTGCGCATTTTTGTGGCTTTGATATTTCTCGTCCACTTCCTTCTTATTGGACTTTTGATCGCTTCCTGAAAAATTTCGATAACAAAGTTCTCTCTGAAATCATGAAAACTCAGGTGTTATTCCTTTCTAAAGAAGGTATTGTAGACACTTCTTTTATTGGCTTAGATTCAACCCCTGTCTCTGCAAATACTTCACAGAATAATCCGAAATCTTTTCTCTCAAATAAGTTTAAACCCGGAAATCAACCAAGGGCGGATTCGGATTGTAAACTCGGCGTCCACACTGCATCCAATCAAACGAACGAGAAAAAATATGAATTCTATTGGGGCTATAAAAATCATGTCCTTGTAGACTGTATTTCAGGTCTTCCTATTTATGAAATGACCACAACCGCGGAAGTTCATGATGCTACCGTCGCTTTAGATATCCTTGCTGCTACCCATTCCTTTCAACCAATAACGGACTGCACATTCCTTGCCGACAAAGGTTACGATGTCAAAAATATCTACAATCAGGTTAAGGATCTTTACAATGGAGAATGTATCATTCCATTAAACAAACGTAATTCCAAAAATCCGAAACTTCTTCCTCAAGGGAATCCCATTTGCGAAGCAGGGCTTGCCATGTGGAAGGATGGTAAGTTTTCCGATTGTGGTCGTACCCGTCAAAAGTTTTGTTGTCCTCTAAAATCAAGTAAAGATACCGTTTGCCCATGCCACCACAAAAATTTCTATAATGGTAAAAAGCATCGTGGCTGTACGAAATATCTCACCATTCCTGATGATTTAAGACTTTCCATTGATAGGGACAGCAAATATTTTGAAAGTAATTATTCACTCCGCACAGAATGTGAACGCTATAATTCGCGTTTTAAAAATACTGGTCAGGAGCGGATGTGGGTGAGAAATAAAGCGTCTGTCACAAACTTAAACACACTTGCCCATATCAGTTTACTGGCAGTTGCCGTTGCCGCAATCACTAGACATTCTGGTCAGTCTTATCGCAAACTAAAAACAATAAAACGAATTGCTTGATTAAAAATTTCTCATAGTCTTATAATTTCGTAAGTTACGAAATTATAAGACTATGAGAAATTTTTAATCAAGCAATTCGTTTTATTGTTTTTAGTTTGCGATAAGACTGACCAGAATGTCTAGTGATTGCGGCAACGGCAACTGCCAGTAAACTGATATGGGCAAGTGTGTTTAAGTTTGTGACAGACGCTTTATTTCTCACCCACATCCGCTCCTGACCAGTATTTTTAAAACGCGAATTATAGCGTTCACATTCTGTGCGGAGTGAATAATTACTTTCAAAATATTTGCTGTCCCTATCAATGGAAAGTCTTAAATCATCAGGAATGGTGAGATATTTCGTACAGCCACGATGCTTTTTACCATTATAGAAATTTTTGTGGTGGCATGGGCAAACGGTATCTTTACTTGATTTTAGAGGACAACAAAACTTTTGACGGGTACGACCACAATCGGAAAACTTACCATCCTTCCACATGGCAAGCCCTGCTTCGCAAATGGGATTCCCTTGAGGAAGAAGTTTCGGATTTTTGGAATTACGTTTGTTTAATGGAATGATACATTCTCCATTGTAAAGATCCTTAACCTGATTGTAGATATTTTTGACATCGTAACCTTTGTCGGCAAGGAATGTGCAGTCCGTTATTGGTTGAAAGGAATGGGTAGCAGCAAGGATATCTAAAGCGACGGTAGCATCATGAACTTCCGCGGTTGTGGTCATTTCATAAATAGGAAGACCTGAAATACAGTCTACAAGGACATGATTTTTATAGCCCCAATAGAATTCATATTTTTTCTCGTTCGTTTGATTGGATGCAGTGTGGACGCCGAGTTTACAATCCGAATCCGCCCTTGGTTGATTTCCGGGTTTAAACTTATTTGAGAGAAAAGATTTCGGATTATTCTGTGAAGTATTTGCAGAGACAGGGGTTGAATCTAAGCCAATAAAAGAAGTGTCTACAATACCTTCTTTAGAAAGGAATAACACCTGAGTTTTCATGATTTCAGAGAGAACTTTGTTATCGAAATTTTTCAGGAAGCGATCAAAAGTCCAATAAGAAGGAAGTGGACGAGAAATATCAAAGCCACAAAAATGCGCAATCAGAAGATTATTGTGAAGATAATCGACAAGATCGGAAATCATGGAGAAGCCTTCGCATTTCATGACAATAAAGGAACAAATCATAGCGTGATTTGAAAAGCCTTTCCTTCCTGTCTTGGGGAATTCCGGAACAAAGGATAAATCAAGATTCAAAAAAAGAGAATCATAAAACTTTGCAACTGGTTGTGAAGTGAAAAGACGAATGTCTTTCAAAATTTCTTGACGATAGATAACAATCAGCTCCTTTCGGTGAATTGATTTTGACAACTTAATTATATCATTTGGAGCTGATTGTTACTATAAATTTGAAGTGATTAATGATGTTGCCATGCCTCGCAAACCCGCATAAATACTGAATGTGTGGAGTTTTGCTCATGGCTATAAGGGAATAAAAGAGAGGTGAGGGAATGAGAAATTTTAATTATTCTGAGATCAGAAATCAAAAGTGGGATTCAGATATTCTTGGTTTGATTGCCGCAATATATAAAGAAGCAGGAAAACAAGAGATGTTTCTTAAGCAAAAGCCACAGGAATTGGAGAAGCTTGTAGAAATAGCAAAGATACAAAGTACCGAAGCATCTAATGCCATTGAAGGCATTATCACTACAAGTACTCGTATCAAACAACTCGTGGAAGAAAAGACAACTCCAAAAAATCGTGATGAACAAGAAATTGCTGGCTATCGCGATGTGCTTAATATTATCCACGATAGTTTTGATGCTATTCCTATTTCTCAAAACTATATCTTGCAGCTTCATAAGATTTTATATAGCCATATGAATAATCCTATGGGTGGCAGAACTAAAGGTGTACAAAATTATATAAGTGCAACCTATCCGGATGGACATGTAGAGACATTATTTACCCCGCTATCCCCATTTGAAACACCAGAGGCATTGGATAAAATCTGTCAGGAGTATAATCGTGTGATCGGAAATATGGAGGTAGAACCTCTAATTGTTATTCCTATTTTCATCCATGATTTTCTGTGTATCCATCCATTTAATGATGGTAATGGCAGAATGAGCCGTCTGCTCACCACATTACTTCTATACAGAAACGGCTTTTACGTGGGAAAGTATATTTCTCTGGAAGCCAAAATTGCCAGGAATAAAGATCTCTATTATAGTGCACTTTCTCAGGCACAACACGGATGGCATGAAGGTACTGAGGATGTTGTTCCTTTTATTAAATATTTGCTTGGAACCATTCTTGCAGCTTACAAAGATTTTGAGGATCGCTTCTCTCTCGTCGAAACGAAGCTTCCTGCTCTTGAGATGGTAAGACAAGCCAGCATGTATAAAATAGGACGTTTCAATAAACAGGATATTCGGGAACTCTGCCCTACACTTAGTAACAGTTCTATAGAAAAAGCATTCAGAGATCTTATCGCATTAGGTGAAATACAAAAAGAAGGTAAGGGTAAAGGAACCTGTTATTTCAGATTAAAGTAATCCCCCTTTAAGTTTTATTTCCCTTATTTGCGTTGCGTTTTTAAGGGAATCATTGAGACATTAAGCGAAAGCATCTCTCCCGAGGTGCTTTTCTTATACCATTAGGAAGGCGATTAATGGAAATTTTAACTGGAATATTTATATAAGAAAAACGAGCTTTTTCGGAAATCTGACGTCGGATTGGGATTCTGTGTGTCGATTCCCACAAAGCCCTGATTCGGGCTTCAATCTACAGTTATCCCGATTGTGCTCCCCCGAAACCCGAAAGGAAAATGGCCAGCGTACCCGACCTATGGCTGTCAGGGGTCGCCAAAAGCCTAGCCTCCAGTCATTCTTCCTCCAGGTGTGCCAGACGAAACCGTTAAGGACCGCTTCTGTATCGTCCATACGCCAGACGATCAGGGCGTCTTTGTCTTTGCAGATAATTCTTTTCTTTTCAGGTCTGGCAGAGGGTCTCCTTACCAGGAGGTTGTTCCGG
>NZ_JBWJVP010000154.1:0-4883 GCF_056339915.1 Blautia sp. ZXY-1-B12
CTTCTACTTCGGCAATTTCATTTACCGTCATTCCCAGATAGTATCTGGCATAAATCCGCTTTGCCTGTTTCTCCGGCAGCTTCATCACAGCGGCATAGACCTGCTCCTGAAACTGTTTTTCCTCCAGAAGCATCTCCGGTGTTTGCGGCTTCAATAGCACCGCATTTTCAATGCCATTCTCGCAATCCAGAGAATACTGTGCTTTATAACGATACATTTTTCGCTCATATGCAGCCTCCGCACGTTCGGCTGCTCGAATAGTCTCCATTACTTCCTCTGTCACATCTACAAAAAAGTCTGTTGTATAAACATTAGGATAAAGTTCCCGAAGGTTAATTTTCTTCATTATGTACCTCCATTTCGATTCACGGGTGATTGACGAGTGAATCGAATGGAGGCGGAGACCGACACTGGCAGACAACCGGGTCATCTCCGAAAAAATGGCAACAAAAAACGCCAGATTTCCGTGAGGGAAAACTGGCGCGCCAAGAACATCCATTATTATACTGAATTACATGGAACGATAATGCCGATGCAATGTTATACTTGCCCGGAGGAGGAGCAATGCTTTTTTTAACTGATGTAGATCATGTGAGCTTTGAAAAAGCAAACGAGACACGGCAAATTAACCTCCAAGCGGCTACCGTGTCCCTGCAAGTCGTCATTGGTTTGTGTAAACGCAAAGAAACGGCGGCTCTGAAATTGTCCTTCAAAACCGCCGATTGAGTTCAAACCTTAAAATAGCGCACGAAATTATCTGCCCCAACCAACGGTTTTTTTCTTTCCCCGGACGGGGCAGATAACTTATTATCCAGAGCGGAGCCGGTGTGCGCTAATCGGTTCCCCGCATTTTTTCCTTTAACTTCTGAAAGGATGTATCACTGATTACATGTTCTATCCGGCAAGCGTCCTGCTCCGCCGTTTCTCTGTCTACGCCAGCAGCCACAAGCTGCTCCGTAAAGAATTGATGGCGTTCATAGATTTTCGCTGCCACCTCCCGGCCTATATCGGTCAGGTGGAGAAATCCATCCTCGTCCATTGTCAGAAAGCCGCCATCCCGCAGAACGCCCACCGCATGACTGATACTCGGCTTTGAAAAGCCCATGTGCCGGACAAGATCAATGGAGCGGACCATGCCCTGCTTCTTTTGAAGAATCAGCACAGCCTCCAGATAATCCTCCCCGGACGCATGAATCTTCATCGGTTCCTCCTTTATGCAAGGCTCCAGCCGGAAGACTTTTTACGGATATTTACAAAATCCTGATAAATCCCGGCTTTTGCCATAAGCTCGTCATGGGTTCCCTGTTCGCTGATCCGTCCATCGGAGATCACCAAAATCTGATCTGCCTGACGGATGGTATTCAGGCGGTGTGCAATCACAAGCAATGTTTTACCCTTTACCAGTTCATTGATTGCCTCCTGGATATAGCTTTCATTATCGGTATCAACACTTGCAGTCGCTTCATCCAGAATGACAATCGGTGCGTCCTTCAAAATGCAGCGGGCAATAGAGATTCTTTGCTTTTCGCCGCCGGACAGAGTAGAGCCGCCTTCACCGATGACTGTCTGGAATCCATCTGGCAGCGCCATGATAAAATCATAGCAGCGGGCTTTTTTTGCAGCCTCATAGACTTCTTCCTCGGTAGCGTCCGGTTTACCCATGCTGATATTGTTATAAATGGTATCCTGGAACAAGTACACACTCTGGAAAACCATGCTGATCTGTTCCATCAGTTCGGCGAGAGGCACATCCCGAATATCTGTACCACGGATTGTCACTTTTCCGGATTTCACATCCCACAGCCGCGCCAGAAGGTTCGCAATCGTGGATTTGCCACCGCCAGACGGTCCCACAAGTGCGGTCATGGTATTCTTCTGCATAGAGAAGCTGATGTTGTGCAGGACTTCCTTGTCCTGATAGGCGAAGCCCACATCGCTAAATTGTACTTCTGGCTGATCCGGCTGTGCCTGTGACAGAATATGTTGATTTCCGTTATCGGGAAGTTCGGGCTCGTCCAAAACAGCTTCAATGCGGTCTAATGCGGCATTCATCACGGTCAGTCGGGTTGCTTCTCCATAAAGAGCTTTCAGAGGTCCAAAGAGATCAAAGACAAACAGCAGCACGCCCATAAGATAAGCCAGGGAGAGTACGCCTTCCTGATGTAAAAAAACGGATAAACCGAAGATAGCGGCAATACCCACGCCATAGAGAATGTTTAAGCCAGTGGTCCACGGTGTCATTTTCTGCTCAAACTTCGTATTGACATCCCTTGATTTTTTGAAGTTTTCCGTTAATTCGTCAGATTTTTCACCGAGCAGATTGTAACTTTTGATAACCCCAATTCCTTCAGCAAAAGACAAGACCGCATCCGTCAAATTCTCGCTTTGGTTTTGACGCCCGACAGCCTCCTTGAAGGAAACCTTATTCATATATTTTGCAACCAGTGATGCCAGCAAGGTAATGATTACCGCAATCAGCTCAAGTCTCCAATCCAGTACGAACATAAAAACAGCTAAAACCAAAGTAGACAGCATATAGCTCATCATGTTGCCAATGGTACTCATAGAAACTTCCTCAATGAATACCATATCCGTACTGAGAACAGAGCTGATTTTGCCAATATTCCCCGATGTAAAGTAACCCATCGGCATTTTTCTTAAATGATTTCCCAACTCCATCCGTTTATCAGCAAAGATCATAAATCCAGCGGCACTTTGCAGACGGTCGCTCAAATAGTGAACCACTGTCTGAACCACTACAACAGCTAATAATCCAAGTCCGACAAACAGACAGGTCTTTCCAGTCAGCGTATTATCAGCAAACCCGGCCAAGACAATAAACGCCATGAAGATCGGCATTTTGGAGAGAATGGACTCGACAAATGCACATAGAAATGCAGCCTGAATACGGCTTTTATACCTCCCGGAGAGGTTCAGGATTCTTGAAATCAATGCAAACATTTATCTTCCCTCCTTTGCAGTAGATACTTTCCACTCGGCGCTGTCCTGAGCCGCTTTCCACAACTTTTGGTATTCTGGGCAAGCTTGAATCAGCTCCTGATGTTTTCCGGTTGCCACCATCTTTCCGTGATCCATAACGCATATTTGATCTGCGTTCATTATAGCGGGAAGTTTGTGAGCGATAACTACCAAGGTTTTTCCCTTCACCAGCTCCGCAATAGCAGCCTCCATTTTTTCCTCATTTTCTGGATCAGCATAGGCCGTGGCCTCGTCAAGCACTACAATCGGGGCATCCTTCAATATTGCCCGCGCCAGGGAAATTCGCTGGCGCTGCCCCCCGGAAAGCATTTTCCCCGCATCGCCCGCCATGGAGTGAATACCTTGCGGCAGCTTTTCCAGAAACTCCATACACTGGGCTTTCTTCGCCGCCTCCATTACTTCCTCATCGGTAGCATCCAAACGTCCAAGACGGATATTTTCCAGCAGGGAGGTGTTAAACAGGTACTGATCCTGAGCCACATATGAAATGCGGCTGTTCAATGCCTCCAGGCTCATATCACAAAGTTTCTGCCCGCCAATGGAAATGCTCCCTTTCTGCGGGTCATAGTAGTGGATCAACAGTTTTGCAAGGGTGCTCTTGCCAGAACCGGATTCACCAACCAGGGCAGTTTTTTGTCCTGCTTTTGCCACAAGGGTAATATCGTGGAGGACTTCGTTTTCCGCTATTATCGGTTTCCCATCTGGGCCAGGCTGTGTCATCTGATACGCAAAGGAAACATGATCGTAAGAAATGTTAAAATCCTGTCCGTGGAAATCATCCTCAGCAGCTTGCAGCGGTGCCGCATTTAACATCTGTTCAAGTGCCGTGATCTTATAATTCAGATTCGGAATCGTCTCCATAAAGCCCAGTGCTTTCAGGAGAGGAATCCCAATGCTGAGGGAAAGGCAGAGGACTAAAATCAAATCAGGTAAAGTGCTTATGCCACAGAGAACAAACCATGCCCCAAGAGGCAAAGTCAGAATAACAGTGCAGGGCAGCAGACTTCCGTATATCGCCATCCAGGGCCAGGCGGCCTTATACCATGCCAAGGTATAATCCCGATAGTCCGTTACATCCTTGCGGAAGTTCTCGTAAGATTCACTCTCCCGGTTGAAAACCTTGACAACCTCTATACCATTGATGTACTCAATGATCGTGTTGTTCATTTTCTGTGCAGACTGATAGTAGGGACCCATGCGCTTCATTCCAACAGAGTACATAATGACCATGGAGAGCAGGCTGATCGGGATAGAGGCCAAAGACATAAGAGCCAGTTTCCAGTCCGCACAAAACATAGCAACATAAATCACCAGCGGGATCAGTAAATTTGCGATACCCTCCGGGACTGAATGAGCAAGGAGCAATTCCAAGCTGTCCACATCATCGACAAACAGCTTTTTGATTGTCCCTGTCCCTTTTTCCTCCACAATGCCAAGGGGAAGTTTCTCAAACTTCTTTTGCAGAGATACCCGCAGCCGGAACAATGTGTTATATGCTGCTTTATGAGAAATTGATAATCCCCATCCATAAAAAAACGCCTGCAAAACGAGACAGATCAAAACCCCTATAACACGCAATAAAACAAATTCTGTTTCAACAGAATCGCCCATAACCAATGGCGAAATGACCTGATAGGCCAGCACAAAAGGCAGGATGCCCATAAGAACGCTGACCAGTACGACAACCGTGGCCACATACATATTTTTCTTATATGGCCCTGCGTACTCAAAGATTTTTTTGGAACATAAGCCCTCCTTATATTGAGCCGTACTGTCTGTGCTTCAAAAACAAGAGGCCGCCAAAGTAAAGCGGCCTCTTATCATTATCTTTCTGTCCAGTCAAGGCGGCCCTGACATTCATAAATTTCTAAAATTCACTGGCG
>NZ_JBWJVP010000155.1:0-2676 GCF_056339915.1 Blautia sp. ZXY-1-B12
TGGCAGTCCACCATTTATTGTTTTTCCAGATTGCAAATCTGCATTCTTTGCTCTGGCAGAAGAAGCCTTTTTGCAGTTCTGCAACCTCACCGCCGCAGCGGGGGCATTTGCCTACCACCTCACGGGGCGGGGTAAACAGGTACTCGGTTCCCTTGATGACCTGATAAGTTCCCACCAGATCTTTCAACATGGTGCTAATCCCGTCCAGAAACTCCTCTGGAGCAAGCTGCCCGTGCTCAATTTCCCCCAGGCGGTACTCCCACTCGGCAGTCAAAAGCGGAGATTGCAGCTGTTCCGGCAGAACGGTGATCAGGGAAACTGCATCGTGGGAAGGGAGAAGCTGCACCGTTTTTCTGTTCTTTTTTCGCTCCAGAAAACCGGCAGATACCAGCTTTTCCAAAATACTGGCACGGGTGGCCGGTGTCCCCAGACCTTTTCTCTCAGCATCCTCTGGCATATCATCTTTCCCGGCAGTCTCCATTGCGGACAATAGGGTGTCCTCCGTAAAGTGCAGGGGCGGACTGCTTTTGCCTTCTTTGACGATTGCCGCAGCAACTGAAAGGGTCTGTCCTTCGGTCAGTTCCGGCAGGGCTTTCTCTGCGCCCTCTTTTTTCGGCTCTGCATCCTTCATTTTGGCACGGTAGGCGTCCTCCAGTGCTTTCCATCCGGGGTGCTTCACCGTTTTTCCTTTGGCGGTAAACTCCCTACCGGCATACGCTGCAATCACAACGGTTTCCGAATAGATATGGGGCTGGGCCACGGCACACAGCAGACGCAGGGCCACTAGCTCCAGCACCGCTTTTTCTCCCGCAGGAAGGGCAGAAAGGTCTGCATCCTTGAGATTTCTGGTAGGGATTACTGCGTGGTGGTCGGTTACTTTCTTATCGTTGATGACTGTCTGCGGATCACAGGTAATGGCGATCCCTTTGCGAAATGGCATAGCATTGGCAACCAGATTCACCAGCACCGGCAGGCTGTCTGCCATATCACCGGTCAGATAGCGGCTGTCAGTACGGGGATAGGTGCAGAGCTTCTTTTCATACAGGCTTTGCAGATAGTCCAGGGTCTGCTGGGCTGTAAATCCAAGCAGGCGGTTGGCATCTCTTTGCAGAGTAGTCAGGTCATAGAGGGCAGGCGGCTTTTCGGACTTTTCCTTGCACTCCACCTTTTTGATTGTGACAGCTGCACCCTGACAGGCTTCTTTCAGCTGCTCTGCGCTTGCTCGGTCACTCATGCGCTCCCCGGATACGGTAAGACCGGGCAGCTCCAGCGCCACGGTATAAAAAGGAACCGGCTTAAATGTGTCGATTTCAGCTTCTCGCTGGACAATCAGTGCCAGCGTTGGGGACATCACGCGCCCGATGTTGAGGGTGCGGTGGTACAGCACGGAAAAAAGCCTTGTGGCATTGATCCCCACCAGCCAGTCGGCCTTGGCACGGCAGAGAGCAGCATCCCGAAGTCCATCATAATCTACACCTGGGCGCAGGTTTGCAAAGCCCTCCCTTATGGCGGAGTCCTCCATCGAAGAAATCCAGAGCCTTTTCATCGGCTTCTTGCAACCTGCCAGCTCATAGACGCTACGGAAGATCATCTCGCCCTCGCGTCCGGCATCACAGGCATTTACCACTTCCGTCACATCCGGGGCATTCATCAGCTTTTTGAGAATATCAAACTGCTTTTTCTTATCTTTTCCTACCACCATCTGCCAATGTTCCGGCAGGATAGGCAGATCATCATATCGCCACTTGGCATACTTTGGGTCATAGCTGTCTGCATCCGCAAGACCGGACAGGTGGCCCACGCACCAGCTGACACGCCAGCCGTTGCCCTCCAGATACCCGTCCTTACGGACGGTTGCGCCGATCACCGCCGCCAAACTCTGGGCAACTGATGGTTTTTCGGCAATTACCAATTTATGTTGAGCCATGATGGTTCCTCCTCTCTTTGAGCCATCGGGACATTTCCCGGTGACAGATACCTACGCATGGTCTTCCATAATTCCCGCAACCATAGCAGGGGTGGCTGTGGGGTAAAGAAGGAGGACGGGAAGTTTCCTTCCCGCCCTCCGGCCTGCGTGTCATCATGCGTTCGTAGGGGCTGTCTGTGAAACGGGTCATTTCACACTGTCCTCATCATCTTCTTCTGTGCTGCCCCCGTCAGCATTCGGTTCGTCCGACTCCTCATCCTCGGTTTCCCATTCCTCGGAATCTTCCTCGCCATAATCATAATCGTCCAGACTGTCATTGCCCTTGGTCTTAGGCTTATTCTTAACGAGCTTCGAGTAGGCAAATACGCCACCGCCACCAAGCAGAGCCAGCAAAAGGGCCAGCGCAGCCGGGTTCAATCCGGCAGGCTTCTCTTTTTCCGGCTCCGATGTTTCTGCCGGAGGTTCCGGTGCTTTGCCCGTACATTTACTCTTATCAGTTGCGCAGACCGGGCAGGCCGTATTGACTGCCCCTGCTTCACATTTTGTCGTGCAGCTACACACAGCAGCCGGCTCCTCTTTGACATTTTCATCTTCCATCAATGCCATCAAATCCGCTTCATCCACCTGGTTCAGAAAGTGAACAGCAGTCTTTTTATCCTCATTAGCCCTGTCGATCAAAATGTAAAAATAGTTGCCAGCTTTGGTCGTAACAGTAATAAGCTGCTTATTGCCTCCAAAATCATCCACCA
>NZ_JBWJVP010000156.1:0-4598 GCF_056339915.1 Blautia sp. ZXY-1-B12
CACAAAATATCGCAATCGGGTAGGAGGTAAATAATTATTTTATTTACCGTCCTCCCACACCACCTACGGCGGTTCTTTAGTTTTCACAGATTATTAGATAATAGTCGAGCATGGATGTATATCCCAGCTTGGCTATTATTTTCTTTGAAAAGATTTGGTTCAAGACTTTCGCTGTTTGACTTTCATCTACTGCAAACCAGTCCACTACCTGCTGTATTTTATCTCTTGATTCCGAATTATGACAATCTAACAGACTTTTTCCAATAAGTTTATCGACACCTCGCTTCGCATAACTGATAACAGCTACCGGATTCATGTAAACAATCTCATGCTTAAGATTGCATATAACAACAGATGCCTGTGCTGATCAACAATACTTTTATAAAAGCTGACATAAGATTTATACTTAATCACCTCTTCATTATCCAGCCTTTTTTGAAGTTGTGGTTTCTTTCTTCGATAATAATCGTATATTTCTCCACCTGGTATCCAGATTTGTGTCTCATTTATCTTATCAAGTACAGCTTCAACAATCTGTTCATCTGCCAAAGAATCAGGTGCTTTATCATGTTCTGTTACATACTTTCTGTATTCTTCATACGCCCAGCCTGTAATCTTATCCTTCTGTTTCATCTTGAGATCACTAAACTTCTTGTTCATCTGTAAAAGCTGACCATCTATCTTTTTATGTATTTTTGTCTTCTTGCTTTTTGCCATCTTATGTTATCCTTAGAACTTCACTACTTCCGGTTCATGTGTAAATGATGAAAATGTAGCTGTTGCATTCTTAAAATAAAACACCTCTGTATTTCCATCATCTGCTGAGTACATATTCTGTAAAGATGGATAAGCATCAAGCACAGACTGTCTTGCTTCTCTTCTATTATCTTCTACAAGTTCACCTGCTACACGAAGCCACTCTCCATTCTTAAATGCACAGATTTCCACCTTTGGATTTACATGAATCTGTTTTGAAACATCCTTCACCTTTCCGGTCTGAATATACAATTTTCCCTCAAAAATATGTGCAGTTCCAAAAGGTCTTACCCTTGGCTGATCTCCTTCCACTGTTGCCAAATAATATGTTTCTGCTTCTTTCAAAAAATTTACTACTCGTTCCATGGTATAATCCTCCTGCCTTAACTGTTTATCTGAAACTTATAATGAATTACAACTATTCTCAGTATAGCATATATTGCTTTATTATAGTATCAATAATTTGCCTTATGAGAAGGTGGCAGAATGAGCCGGTGTGTATTGCGGATGAGGTTCCGTTTGATATTCCGGAGAGTTGGGAATGGGTGCGATTAGGAGCAATAAAGTCTGTATTAGGAGGCAAACGAATTCCAGCAGGCAGAAAACTAACTCAAGAAAATACAGGACATCCTTATATTCGTATTTCTGATATGAAAGATGATCGGGTTTTGATAGACAGTATACAATTTGTACCAGAGGATGTGTTTCCAAACATTTCAAAGTACATTATAAACAAAGAAGATGTGTTTATTACAGTAGCTGGAACCATAGGAAGAGTTGGAAAAGTATCCAAAGAACTTGATGGAGCAAATTTAACAGAAAATGCTGATAGATTAATTTTTACGGAAATTAATCAAGATTGGTTATTACGAGCGTTACAATCTTCGTTAATCCAAGATCAAATAATAAATGCGACAACAAAAGTTGGACAACCCAAATTAGCGATTGCAAGAATTGAGAAATTCTTAATTGCTCTTCCACCAATAGAAGAGCAAAAACGAATTATAAAAAAATTAGATGCTGTCATTCCATATATTGATCAATACAATAAAATAAAATCAACAATAGATACATTAAATAACAAATTTCCAGAATTGCTGAAAAAATCTATTCTACAAGAAGCTGTCCAAGGAAAACTTGTTCCTCAAGTCCCATCAGATGAACCAGCTTCTGTCCTTTTGGAACGTATCCGTGCTGAAAAAGAACGGCTGATTCAAGAAAGTAAAATCAAACGAGACAAACACGAATCGGTAATCTATAGACGGGATAATTCTCATTATGAAAAGCATGGTTCTGAGGAAGTGTGCATTGATGATGAAATTCCTTTTGAAATACCAGAAAATTGGTGTTGGAGCAGACTTTCATCTCTATGTAAAAGTATTGCAGATGGTGATCATCAAGCACCACCTCAAACAGTTTCAGGTATTTCTTTTATTGTAATTTCTAATGTATCGGCTGGGAAAATTGATTTTACCAATACTCGATTTGTTCCACAAGAATATTATGATAACTTACCAGAAAATCGAATCCCGCACCGAAATGATATTCTATTTACCGTAACTGGTTCATATGGAATTGTTATTCCAGTTGATGTTGATAATTTCTTTTGTTTTCAGCGTCACATAGCTTTGTTAAAGCCATTACAGATAGCAACAAACTTTCTTACTACATGGCTTTCTACTCCAATCGTTTATGAACAATGCAAAAACTATGCAACTGGAACAGCACAGAAAACAGTCAGTTTAAATTCATTGAAAAATATATTGATTCCAGTTCCACCGGCTAAAGAACAGGCGAGAATATTAAAACGCCTTAAAAACATATTGCATCTAATCACTTTGTAAAGTTCTCATTATGAGAAGTTGGACGGAATTGAGCGTTGTATTGACGATGAGATACCGTTTGAGATTCCGGACAGCTGGGAATGGATTAGACTGGAATCGTTGTTTACTATCAATCCAAGAAATAATATAGCTGATGATAAGGTTGTTGGATTTATGCCAATGTCACTTTTAAAAGATGGATTTAACGATAGTCATACCTATGAAAAAAGACTGTGGAAAGAAGTAAAATCCGATTTTACACATTTTGCAAATGATGATGTTGTAATTGCCAAAATTACACCTTGTTTTCAAAACAGAAAATCCACTGTGATTCATGATCTTCCAAGTGGCTATGGTGCAGGAACTATAGAGCTTCATGTTCTCCGTGATTACACCAAAAGGTTATATATGCCTTATTTTTTAATAATTTGCCAAAACCATGCGTTTATTCAAAATGGCGTGAAAAATTTTAGTGGAACAGCCGGACAACAGCGTGTGGGGAAAGACTTTGTTTCCAATTATTTAGTTCCACTTCCACCGGTAAATGAACAAAAAAGAATTGTAGAAAAAGTAAATAATGTAATAAATTCTTGCGATATTTTATAAAATCAGGCATACACTTCAAATAATCCGAAGTGTATGCCTTTCCTGTTACCAATTTATGATTGTATCTACAATTTCCCGCTGTTCAGTGGATGTTTTTCTGAGATAAATACGGGTATTTTCGATGCTTTCATGTCCCATAAGGTCGGCAAGAAATGCTATATCATTGCAGCGTTCCAAGAAACTTTTTGCAAATCTGTGCCGGAATGAATGGGGATATATGACCGCCGGATTGAAATTGTATCTTACTGCTAATTTTTTCAGCTGTCCAGAAATGCCACGAGTAGTAATACGCTCGCCATACTTGTTCAAAAAAATGAAGCCGCTTTCTTGTTGCTTTTCAGCCAACCAAGAAAGCGGCTTCATTTTGCAATTCTTGTGGAATATAAATTCTACGTAACTTCCCGCCTTTGGAGTATAAGTCAAGATGCCCCAGTTTAACATGTTCAGTCTTGATCTGAATCAATTCACTGATTCTGGCTCCAGTGGCGGCAAGGAAACGAATTACGAAGTACCAAAACATTTCACCGTCTTTTTTCAGACATGATTTGAAGTATTCATAATCTGCTTCACTAATTACATTTTCGAGATAGCTTTTTTGCTGCACTCGAACAAACGGCAACTTCAATTTCTCTTTTCCAATGGATTCCAGATAACAGTTTAGTGCACGTAGTCTGAGATTTACGGTCTTGGGCTTATAATTTTCTATAAGCCATATCTTGTATTCTCGTAGCTTTTTCTGTGTGACATCATCATATTGTTGTCCGTACTGCTTAATAGCAAACATATACGATGAGATCGTGTTTTCTGAGAGATTGCTTTTTCTCAAGTGTCTTTCAAATTTTTCGTTTTCTATCATAGCGAAAGATCTCCTTTCGTCAGATATTATTCAATTAAGCACTAATTAAAAGAAATTTTAACAAACAATTCTCTCTGCTTTCCAACGATACGTTTCTGTTCTGCTAACGGTGGAATAGGAAACAGCATATTCATAACACTATTTCGGTCTATTCCGGGGATAACTCCTTGCCCCTTAGACTTTATCTGATCAAAATTTGCTTGTAAGAATAAACGGATATAAAGCACATCAAGTGTTGAAACTTTTTTTATTGCCATAATTTGTCTTGCAATATGTGCTTTTTCAATATCGCAAATCACAGTTTTTCCATAACCAGAACCTTTACATACCAATAAAATATCGCCATAATTTGCAATTACTTTCGGTGTTTCCGTCCAACGATTTATTAAAACACCATTTTCCGATAAACTACTGGCTCCTGTAATATATGGAATTCCTTTGCATTTATCATTATATTCTTCAGGCTTAAAATCCGTTCCAGAAAGCAAAGAAATAACCTGTCCGAACCTTGTCCACGTCCAACTCTCCGGTATCTCAAACGGTATCTCATTGTCAAT
>NZ_JBWJVP010000157.1:0-2475 GCF_056339915.1 Blautia sp. ZXY-1-B12
AGGTAAAGTTGCACGTATGACAGACTTCGGTGCATTCGTAGAGCTTGCACCTGGTGTAGATGCACTTCTTCACGTATCCCAGATTTCCAGAGAGCACGTTGCCAAACCTGCAGATGTACTGTCAATCGGACAGGAGATCGAAGCTAAGGTTGTTGACTTCAACGGCGAAGACAAGAAGATCAGCCTGAGCATGAAAGCTCTTGAAGCACCGGCTGAGGAAGCTACAGAAGAATAATTTATCATAATCATGATGTTCAGACACCGTCCCTGTATAAGGTTATATAGGGACGGTGTTTTTGCAGTTATGTTTTGCAGTTATTTGCAATAAAGGGAGATGAAAGGGAAATATGACAGACCACGGTTTATTTGATATCCACTGCCACCTGATTCCGGGAGTGGACGACGGAGCACAGGACCTGGAGGAAACCTGCAGACTGCTCCGCATGGAATATGAACAGGGAGTTAGAAACATTATCGCAACCCCTCATTACAGAGATCAGATGTTTGATACACCCATCCACACCATCCGCAGCCAGTTCACTCTGGTGGAGAAATGCGTACAGGAATTCAATCAGGAGCTTGCTAAGGAAGACAGAATGAGAATATACCTGGGCTGTGAATTCCATGCAAATATGCAGATGAGCAGAATGCTGGATGAGGGAAGAGTCAGTACAATGGCAGATTCCGGTTATGTTCTGGTAGAATTCTCAGGAAATGCAGAATACAGCTACATAGAAGACCGCCTCCGCAGCCTTATCATCGTAGGCTACCGCCCCATCATCGCACATGTAGAACGCTGCGACAACCTCTGGGGTGATCTGGAACTGATCAGGGACCTTGCACAGATGGGCGCCTATATGCAGGTAAATGCAGACAGCATTCTGGGAAAAAGCGGATTTTATACAAAAAGATTCTGCAGGAAGCTGATGAAAGGAGACCTCCTTCACTTCGTAGGCTCTGACTGCCACGACAGTCGGTACAGGATCTGTCGCACAGGAGAAGCATACAAAAAAGTCATCAGTAAAATGGGACAGGAATATGCTGACAAAATTTTTATTGAAAATCCTTCCGCAATTGTAAAAAATGGGGAAAACAGAAGAAAATTTGTCAAATATACTTGAAGAATGTCAGAAATCATATTACAATTTATAAAGTACGGACCGGCCTGTAACTCCGGTTTGATCATATAAGGAAGGAGAACCAAGAATTTGATAAAAGAGGCAAAGAATACCCGGGAAAATCCTGCGCAGCCTGTGGTCACTGAGACGATCATACAGCAGGAAGACACCATAGACCTTGTGGAACTTTTCTGGGTACTGGTCAATCATTGGAAAATTATCCTGCTTACCATGCTGATCACAGCAATGCTTGCAGGTGTCTATTATCTGGTGGGAGTGAAACCATCTTATCAGGCGGACGCATCCATTTTTATCACAAACAATGAATCCGTGATCACAGTTTCTGACCTGCAGCTGAGTTCAGAGCTTACAGAGGACTATGCGAAGATTATCAAGAGCCGTAATGTTCTCAAACAGGTCATCAAAGAGCTGGATCTGGATCTGGATTACAGAGGACTCAGTAAACTGGTCAGTGTAACGAATCCGGACAATTCCCATATTATTACCATCACAGTTACCTGCGGTGACGTGGAACTGTGCAGAGATATTGCAAACAGTCTGATGAATATCGGACTGGACCGTATTTACCAGGTGGTAGGAAGCAGCGAACCTACAGTTATCGATTACTCAGAGGCAGAGGCAGTGGATGAGATCACTCCTGCACTGACAAAATATCTGGCGATTGGACTTCTGCTGGGACTTATCGCAGCCTGTGGACTGATCTGCGTACGTTACATGACAGACACTACATTAAAGACAGAGGATGATCTGAAGAGATATCTGGATATCCCGGTACTTAGTGTGATTCCTTATTACGAAGAGAAGAAAGAGTAGAAGATGGACAGAGAAGATAACAATATTGAATCCCTGTTTCAGGATCTTGTGAAAGAATCCGGATATACGGGAAGACAGACAGAGGTAATACATCCACATGTATCAGATGTATCTTTCCGCGTAAACGAGGCCATCAATGTTCTGCGTGGAAACATCCAGTTAAGTGGAAGCAATATTAAAACAATAGCTGTAACAAGCTCCGTTGCTAATGAGGGTAAATCATCAATAGCCTTCCGCCTGGCAAAGAGCATGGCAGGGCTTGAGAAGAGGATCCTCTTTATAGACTGCGATATCCGTAATTCTACCATACAGAACAGATATGATATTGTAGGCGAGAAGAAGGGATTAAGCGAATACCTGTGCGGAAATATCAGCAAAGAGAAGATCATCTACCGCACAGATGACAAATACCTTGACATGATCTTTACAGGTGCAGTGGCACCAAACCCAAGTGAGCTGGTATCAGGTCCGCTATTTGCAGAGTTGATGGAATTCGTGCGAAGCGTTTATGATTATGTGATCG
>NZ_JBWJVP010000158.1:0-5591 GCF_056339915.1 Blautia sp. ZXY-1-B12
CTGTAAGCGGTACGCCTAATTCATTTGCAACCTCGAATTTGAAACGGTCTAACGCACCTTTTGCTTCCGGTACAGCTGTCTGGTTAGAAGATTTTGTGTTTGACATATCAATTTCCTCCTTGGTTGTTGTTTTCTTTTGAAAGTGTTTTTGTGTTGCAATGCTAGTATATGAAGATGCAGAAATAATACACTGGAAGTTTTCGCATGGACAGGAAGAGCATGGAAACAGGAAAACTTGCATGATGACTGTAAGAAAAATATTAATAAATTATGAATTATGTATATTTTTTAAGTTTTAATTGCGTTTTATTTAGTGCTTTGTTATAATTACAGTTAGGATTGTGGATAAAAGATAAAATCCGCAAAATAAATAGGAGAAACGGAGAGGAGAAACTATGAACTTAGGTATAATCGCACATAACAGTAAAAAAGTACTGATAGAAGATTTCTGCATCGCTTATAAGAATATACTTGCCAAACATGAGGTCTATGCCACAGGTACAACCGGACGGAGAATAGAAGAAGCGACAAGCCTTCATGTGCATAAATTCCTTGCCGGCAGTATTGGTGGAGACAAGCAGTTTATGGAGATGGTAGAGCGTCAGGATCTTGATATGGTCATTCTGTTCTACAATCCGGTCATGATTGATCCTAAAGAACCGGATATCACAAGCATCGTGAGAAGATGCGACCAGTACAATATTCCTGTAGCGACAAATATTGCCACAGCAGAACTTCTTATTTTAGGGCTTGCAAGAGGAGACCTGGATTGGAGACTGAATCTGAAATGAGAGTGATCGCAGGTAAAGCCAGAAGGCTTAATTTGAAAACAATTCCGGGGATAGACACAAGACCTACTACTGACAGAATCAAAGAAACATTATTTAATATACTTCAGCCGGAGCTTTTGGAATGCCGTTTCCTGGATCTTTTTTCCGGAAGTGGCGGGATCGGAATCGAAGCTCTGAGCAGAGGAGCTTCTTATGCAGTGTTTGTGGAGAAGAATCCAAAAGCTGCTGCATGCATCAGAGAAAATCTTGCATTTACAAAACTGGCAGAAGATGGTAAACTGCTGAACATGGACGTGTTGCAGGCATTGCGTTCCCTTGAGGGAAAAGGTGTTTTTGACATTATTTTTATGGATCCCCCATATAATAATGAACTGGAAAGACAGGTGCTGGAATATCTGAAAGACAGCACAGTTGCAGATAAGAATACACTTATTATTGTGGAAGCGGATCTTCAGACGGATTTCAGTTATGTGGAATCTCTCGGTTACAGGCAGCTGCGTTCGAAAGAGTATAAAACAAATAAGCATGTATTTTTAGAACGTGCATAATTAACTATAATAATTTCAGAATGAATACATTGCTTCCTGAAATTATCATAAGATTGCTGCCTGCAGGCAGCATTCGTGTTGTTATGCATATGTGTATGTGCCAGAGGAAAGAGAGAGTAAAAATAAATGAAAATAGCAGTATATCCCGGCAGCTTTGATCCGGCTACCTATGGACATCTTGATGTGATCCGGAGAGCAGCAGTTTCTTTTGACAAAGTGATAGTGGGCGTTTTACATAATTCTTCAAAAAGTCCGTTGTTTTCTGTGCAGGAACGTGTTAATATATTAGAAAAGGCGACTCGGGACGTTCCTAATGTCGAGGTAAAACCATTTGAGGGATTGTCTGTGAATTTTGCCAGAGAGAATCACGCTCAGGTGATCATACGTGGACTTCGTGCAGTTACAGATTTTGAGTATGAGCTCCAGATGGCTCAGACCAATCGTGTACTTGCACCGGATGTAGATACTGTATTTCTGACTACAAGTCTGGAATATGCATACCTGAGTTCTACAATATTGAAGGAAGTTGCACATTTTGGAGGCGACCTGAGTAAGTTTGCACCGGCCGAGATAACGGATGCAGTTATTGAGAAGATTCGTCTTACAGCAGACAACAAATAAGTTATTGTTCACATAGAGCGTACAGTAACAGAAATAGAAAATAAGGAGTGTATATACTATGAGCAGCAGAATTGAACAGATTATCGGTGAGATTGAGGAATATGTGGACAGCTGTAAATTCCAGCCACTGTCAACTACTAAGATTGTGGTAAATAAAGAAGAAATTGAGGAACTTCTGAGAGAACTCCGCCTGAAAACTCCGGATGAGATTAAACGTTATCAGAAGATCATTAACAATAAGGACGCTATCCTTGAGGATGCTCAGACTAAGGCAGATGCACTGATCGCAGATGCGCAGGCAAGAGCACAGGAACTGGTAACACAGCATGAGATTATGCAGAAAGCATATGCACAGGCAAATGATACGATCAATGCAGCTAACAAACAGGCACAGGAGATTCTGGATTCTGCAACACAGGATGCAAACAGCATTCGTCTCAGCGCGATCACCTATACAGATGATATGATGGCCAATATTGGCAGTGTGCTTAATACAACATTAGAGGATGCAGGTGTGAAATACAAAACATTTATTGATTCCCTGCAGAGCTGTCTTGATGTTGTAAACCACAATCGTCAGGAACTTGCACCTCAGACAGCACAGGCTGCAGCAATTACAGGCTCTTATCATGATAATGACGGAGCGAAAGATGATGATGACGATCTGTTAGATGATCTGGGAGAGAACTAAAAATAAATCAGTTATTAAATATAGAAGATGAGAAAACAAGGGGCAGGAAAATTTCCTGCCCTGATTTTGTATAATGAAATGATGACAGTTCCCGGAAAGAATTTATTTTCACAGATAGGAAATCAGACAGTAAAGAATACCTGCTGTAAGGAATGTACAGATACACTTGGAAATAAAATAAGGCAGAATGCTGAGGTCATGGTGGAGAACACCTTTTGTCTGAGCAGAGGATGCACAGACCGCCGGATGCGGTGGCTGCAGCGGACAAAAGTATACGAGTCATGTATGGCAGTCCGGAAACTGAAATAAGAGAAAGTCCGGAAGTGATCTCTGTAAATCCGAGCAGCAGGTATTGATAGAGAAGTGGAAAAGGCGCATAATATCTGATACATCCTGCCAGAATGGAGAACAATAGAATATATCCTCCGAGACGTGTAATGGTTTCAAAACCGTTCATTATAGAAAAATCAAGTATATTTTTTCGAGAAGAAATCTCGGGTGAAAATCCTGGGGAATCTGAGATGGTGGCATTTTGGTACACAAAAAAACGAAAGAACAGCATACATATCAGATTTGCTGAAAAAATACTCGCAAAGACCATGCCGGCAGGTACTGTATCCTTAAGACAGGACTTACAGAGATAGGTAATGATAAAGGCAGGGCTTGGATTGTTGCAGAAGGTAGTGAGATAAAGAGCTTCTTTTTTGCTGATTTTATGTAATCCATACAGATCAGAGGCAAGTTTGGCTCCCAGAGGATAACCACACAGCATTCCGAGAACGAAAACATAACCACCCCAGATGCTGACACCCGGAAAAATATGAAAGAATGATTCAAATGGCAGGAGAAGTTTCCGTATATGACCGGTATGTGTAAGCATTCCTGTGTGAATAATAAATGGGAGAAGCGTTGGGATTAATGTATTCAGCCACAGAGTCATTCCGGCTCTGGCACAGGACAGACTTTCGGCAGGATGCAGCAGAAGAAAGACAAGAAGAAAACAAATACCACGGGTGGAGTTATGGTGTTTTTTGACATACAACAACCTCTTTGCAATTGTTTGCCATTCTTTATAAAATTTATATGGCGCAGAATGAAAATAAATGCTATAGTATTTGGGTAAAATATATCTGGAAAATTTGTCGTATATCGGGAAAACAATGGTATATTATAAGACAAATGTGTGATTTTTGGAGGTAATATAATTATGGCAGTTTTAGAGAATTGTGAACCCAAAAGAGTGTTCCATTATTTTGAGGAGATATGCAAAATTCCTCATGGCTCAGGAAATACAAAGCAGATCAGCGACTATCTGGTTCAGTTTGCAAAGAATCATGATCTGAAATATGTTCAGGATGAGATGAATAATGTGGTTATTTATAAACCGGGCACAGCGGGATACGAGAATGCTCCTGTAGTGATCATTCAGGGACATATGGATATGGTATGTGAGAAACGTCCGGATGTAGAGCATGATTTTACAAAAGACGGATTAAATCTTTCTGTAGAAGGTGACTATGTATCTGCAAACGGAACAACCCTTGGTGGTGATGACGGAATTGCTGTTGCTTATGGTCTTGCACATTCTGCGCAAGCGATAACATTGCTCATCCGCCGCTTGAAGTGTTTATTACTGTAGATGAGGAAATCGGTCTTCTGGGTGCAGTTGGATTTGACTGGCAGTGTATTAAAAGGAAGAAGATTTATCAATCTGGATTCTGAAGCAGAAGGAAGCCTCTGGATCAGCTGTGCAGGCGGACTTTCCGGAGTCAGCCATATTCCAGTGACAAGACTGGATGCAGAGGGAGAGAAGCTGACAGTTAAGATCAGCGGATTGATGGGCGGTCATTCCGGAGCTGAGATTGACAAGAATCGTGCAAACGCAAATTCTCTTCTCGGAAAATTTCTCCATGGTCTGGATGAGAAAACAGATTTTGAACTGATCAGTGTGCAGGGCGGACAGAAAGATAATGCCATTACAAGGGAGTCTGCAGCAGAAATCCTTGTTCTTGAAGAAAATGCAGATGCTGTCAGAGAATATGCGGCTTCTGTGCAGGGAGCATGGAGAGAAGAGTATGCAGGAACTGATGAGGGTATCACAGTAACTGTTGAAGATGAGGGAAAACAGGAAGTAAGGGTTCTTCATCCCACAAGTAAAGAAAAAGTAATTTTCTTCCTTGTAAATGTACCTTATGGTGTTCAGAAAATGAGCGGAACGATCAAAGGACTGGTAGAGACTTCTACGAATATCGGTATTCTGAAGACTTCTGAGAATGAGGTAATGGGAAGCTCCAGTATCAGAAGTTCTGTGGAGACAGCCAGAGATTCCCTTTTCTGACAAGATTGCCTATCTGACGGAGTTCCTTGGCGGAGAGTATGAGAGACAGGGCGTTTATCCTGCGTGGGAGTATCGCAAGGATTCACCGCTTCGTGATAAGATGGTGGAAGTATATGAGGAAATGTATGGACAGAAACCGAATGTGGTGGCAATCCATGCAGGACTTGAGTGTGGACTTTTCTATAAGAAGATGGAAGGACTTGACTGTGTGTCTCTGGGACCTGATATGAAGGATATTCATACGTCTGAAGAGGTGCTTAGTATTTCTTCTACAGAGAGAGTCTGGAAGTATCTGGTGAAAGTTCTGGAGGCTCTTAAAGAGTGATGTTGGAAGCATCCCTGTTGCGCTTTGGCGGCAGGGGTGCTTTTTTGAATGTTCTATATGTCCGGTGCTTTGCATATACTGTATCAGAATGCGGAACTAGGCATTTCTAAAAAAAACAGAAACTATTCATATTAGCGAGATATTTTTCAAAATCTATGCTATAATAACAAAATGTATGAAATGCAAGGAGCGAGTGAAAATGGAAATACAGTTATGGAGAAGCATTTTGTGCCCGTATGAACTGGCTGTGAGAGAGCTGGAAGTGAGATTCGAATCA